>JAAZCH010000126.1 GCA_012513395.1 Tissierellia bacterium | reverse complement strand
GGTCTGGCAGCCTGCCCTAGCTAAGTGGTATAATTTATTTGTAAGATGGCACAGAAAATATAAATATTAATTTTAGGAAGTCAATATGCCTATAGGATTATTTATAGGAATATGTTTAACAATAGCAATCCTCTTTGTAAAACTTTATAAAAATATTACTTTATTTTCTTTTAAAACCTTGGCTTTTGAAGTTGATTTTTTTGTTATATTTTTTTACTCAATATACTTTTTCCATCCCAATGTATCAGTAAAACTTGTTGATGGTAAATTACAATATCTTCTTAATGCAGGTATTGGAATCCTTGCAATACTTATGTATGGACTTTTAATTTTATTTATCAACGATACCTTCCCTGTGATTAGTAATGCACTTAACCTATTCATTGCATTTGTAGGTGTGTCTATTGCCGTTCCATTTGCCATTGGACTACTAAGTCCTGTAATCCAAATATTTATTCATGATTTTACTTTTAATGGAGATATTATTCTATCACAGAATCATATGTTAAGTCTTTTCTTAAAGTATATGATTTTTGGACTAATTACACTCCCTATATGGAGATACCGAATAAGCAAACTTGAGGAGATTTAATAAAATTAGGCAGAAAAAAGCGATTACTGTAGAAAAATTGTTCTTAAGTAATCGCTTTTGTTGTTATTAATTATTATTGTTTCTAAAATCATCTTCTGATTCATAAATATTATCAGATGAAATACTATTTTTATGTCCACATTCAGTACATTTATGAGTATAATTATGATCATTAAATCCTAACTGATTATTTAAATAGGCATTACAACGGTCACAGTACCAATCAATTCCAAAAAATCTCTCACCCATTCTTATCCTCCTTATTCTACCTTTACGACTTCAAAGGTATCATCTTCATAATCACTTTCGTCAAAAGGATAATCTCCTGGGTTTGATAATTCTAAAATTTCTCCACCTTGCTTTGCACAACTCAGACCATATAGCCCAGCCTCATTAGCTTCCTCTTCTGACTCGTAAAACACACCATAATTATCATCTTCATCCGTAGTTCCATCAGTATAATGATAAATCACTTTATATTTTCCCATGTAAAGCACCCCTTTCCATATTTTATTATTTATAAAGCTTATTATAATTACCACTTCATAATATACAGACTTAATAAGTACAACAAATCTACAATAAAATCCTAGTCATATGTTGATAATCTTTTTAGCCATTTAAGCATACACCCATTCTTAAAACACCACAACAAAGAACCTTCACTAAATCTATCAATCCTAATTACACCCATTATCAGGGCTAGAATACATCTATCATCTAATAATGTTTCCTTAACTTCACTCATAAATCTTATATCTAACTCAATATTATTTTCTTCAAGTATGGACTGATATTTTGTTAATTCATACTTTGGATGTTCCTCTGTAAACTTATAGAAATCCTCAATAAATTTATATATAAGGTCATCATAATCTACAAAAGGTATCTGTATCGGATCATCTACTGTCCCTTTACCTGTTGTATCAAATACCCATTCTCCTAATTTCTCTACCTTCTGAATAGGTTCTATATATTTTGTTAATCTAGCGAATTGTTTTTTTATAAATCTCACCCCTTCTTTATATATCTACCATTCAGTTCTATCAACTGCCTCTATAGCTTTATTTTTTATTGATATAAAATCTTTTTTATTGTAGAGTGTTTCCATTTTTTCATAAATCTCTTCCGAATCTCCCCAATCTTTTATGGCTATGGTATCTGTATAGATTCTTGTATACTTTCTGCCTGGTTCTTTTGCTCTTTCACTTATTTTAATTCCACTAAGTTCTAATTGATTTAAAAATGCAATTCTTTCATCAGCATCTTCAAAAGGCCCAACTTCTAAAGTTAATTTCAACTTCCTATAGTATTCAGAAAACCAAAGACAAATTGGAAACCCACCACCCCAACTGTCAACTTCTGTTTCTCTTGCTTTTAGAAATGAATCTAGCCCAAACCAAAAAATTGTATTTTTCTGAGTTACAGGTATAATTTCTTCATGTTTTAAAATAAATTGTTCCACAGCGGCTTCAATGTCTATTTCATTTCCTATGGAATAAATCATATCAATCACGTCTTTATTTTGGATGTAAATATCTTTACAAAGCCTTTTCAAATCTTCATCCATAAAATATTTCTCCTTTATAATAGATATGTAATAACTGACAAATGCCACAATTTCTTGTGATGTTCTTTCTTTATAGTTTTCAACAACAAATTCCATTGTTTCAAGCAAATCACTATAACTAGCCCTAAAATAATTCTCACTGCTAGTTTCTTTTCCATCAAGAGTTAGAAATATAGGTATGATGGTATAGTCAGGAAAATTATCTTGGATCACACTATGGTATCTACTAAGTTGATTTGAATGTTCTTCAGAAAGGATTTTATTTTCAATAAAAATTACTAAGCCTTGAAGCTCTGATACCATTACTAAATCTATATTATACAATTCTCTGTAAACGCAAATATCCATAAGATTCATATTTTGCATTTTATAAACAAAATTAACATTAGATAAAACCTCATCATTATCTGCTTTCATTAATACCTTTAGAAGAAATTTTTTTAATATTTTTTCATCAAAATTATGATTGCCATTAGGGTCTAGAAGCCATGCTAGGACATTAGAATGTCTTATCTCATAATCTTCTATTCTTAATATTTTAAATGGATTGAATCTATTCAGCTTTGCTTTTATAAGTTCTAGTTTGTCATTGTTTACAATAAAATTTATTATATTTGATTGTTGCAATTCCTAACCCCCTCTCAACTTACTTCCTAAATTTTTTTCACTTATTTTCTCTATTACCTTTAAAAAAACCTTCCATTCTTCTGGATAACTGTTAATTCCGTACTTTCTTAGATTTCTTCCTTCTCTTATAATTTCAATCTGCCATTCACTTCCATCTAAAACATCTGGGTCTACATATCTACTTCTCCAATTAAGAAAGTTAATTTCTTTCAATCTCTCAATAAACTCTTCTAGAAGTTCAACACTCACATTTTTTGTAAGTGGTTCTCTCTGTTCTAGGGAATGTGAATAGGTGACCTTCATTAAATTAAAATCTATTTTTATTTCATAAAATCCCTGAAAGTACCCTCCAAAGGAAAGATTAAATCCTATGACTTTACAATAAGCATAGTCGATAGCTTCTTCTCTATTCCATTCTTTTTCACAATCTTTACAAAAATATTCCGGGTTTATGTCTGTTATCAAGCAGCCACCTAGCTTGATTTTACCTTCAGCCTCTAATATGATAGCTTCTCCATTAGGATATCCATACAATATTTTCACAGAATTTTTAGAACTACATTTAGGACAAATTTTATAGTTAATAGCCATTTATGCCCTCCTAATCTTTGCTTTTTAATACACTTCTGAGAACACCTTTTATTGCTATTTCAAGCTTAATCATATTAGATGTTAAAAAGTCAATCATTTCTGGCCAGTCTTCCTCGTTAAATACATTCACATCTTTCAGCCAATATGCAATTCTGCTTCCTTTACCATCATCCCTCCTTTGCCAATCAAGTTGATCTCCAAAAGAGGATTCTATTTTTTCTTTATTTTCGTATATAGCATCAAATATCTCTTTGTTTTCTTCTTGCTGCCCTTTATTTATATATAATTCAATCTTGGCATAATTACTTGTAACTACAAAAGTATATGGCAATCCACTATAACCACTTCCACATCCTATCCAATTATCTTTTGAGGGACTTACATTCTTAAATAGATCTGATTTATCATTGATTACCTGCAGAAGTTGTGTCCAAAATTGAAGTCTCACGGTATGCCTTGTCTGCTTTTTCTCACGACTTATTAACTCTTCTTGCTTTTTATTAGCTATTTTAATTAAGTAATCTTCAGCATCTACAATAGGTATTATCTGTTCAGTATCTAACAAAACTTTCCCGTCTAATTCATAGGGAGTAGCCTTAATACATTTGATTTTTATATTATGGTCTAATAGCCACATAGCGGTAGAAGTTACTTCCTTTCTAAAATTAGCAGCGATCATTATTATCCGTTGGTCATCGCTATTTAGTTCTACTTCACTAAAATCTTCTATTTCTAAGAAATCACATATTAATTTTTCAGCATGGTCGCTTTTCCCTTGCAGATTTAAATATTTTTGAAAAATATCCTTAATATCATTTTTAGTAAGACTAGAGCAATAAGATGCATATTTAAGAGCCTGCCATACAACACCCCTACCACTATCATCTAATTTATTTTCAATAATAACAAGATTACCATTTTCATCGATAGCTAATAAATCCAGTCTTTCTTTAGTATCATCAAAACCACTAAACTCTTTTTGTATTATGAGAAGGTTCTCCCCAAGAATATCTGTATTTTTGCTTATCCATTCTTGAAGATGTTGACGTTCTTTAAATTCTAGCTCTTGAAAAGTTTTTTTACTTATAGATATGGCTTCATTTTTTTTCTTATCTATCAGAAACATTTATTTTCCTCCTGAATTTCTATCATAAAATTCTTTTATTTCTTTACCAAGAGATTTCCAAGTAAATTTATAAAACTATTTTTCTAAATTATTTATCACTAGGATCAATTTTCCCTTTAGTTAAAATCATAAGTGCAAAGCTTCCCACAACTCCAACTGCTTTCAGCCCATCTTTAGCCCTCTTGGCATGTTTATTTCTACAATGCTCACAATATTTATGCTTATAGTCCTCAGGTAGGTCTCTACGGCATTTTTTATTTTTGCATTTATTCATTTCCATACTTTTCCCCTCCCAGCATTTTCCGTTCAATATTAAATGGTAGTTCCATGATCTTTTTCTTTATATCAGGTAGTGCCTTTGACCAATAGTTTTTTGGTGATGGATCTAACATATCTAATCGTTGGACTAGTCCTTCAGTATCCAAATAAGTTTTTTGTATGTACTCAGCATAATATTGTAGACTTTGTTGAGCAGCTTCTGCCTCACCCATTTCAAAATATGCCATTGCTTCTACAAATGAAACCATGTTAACCGCATATAAACTTTCTCTTATTTCGTTTATTCTTGCATCCATCTTATCAGGACTTGATGCAGGTAATATCTTCCCCCAAAATGATTCTGGCTGATTTTTGATAAATTCCAAACTTGCATTTTGGCTTAACATCAAAAGATTTCTACTATCCTCCGAATCACCAGCAATTCTAATCAAAGCAAATTCTTTTAACTTTTGATTCTTTATAACCATGGCTTGTAAAAGCTTCTGTTGACAGCTATATGCAGAAGCTAATCTATCATATTCTTGTCCTCGCCTTACTTCTTCAACCGATACCTGTATTAGCTGAATTTGTTCTGCAATTTGAGCAATTTGCATCTGAGTTGCATAATTTGTCATAGCTTGACTTATCTCTGGTGTAATATTAGTTTTTTCTAAAGATATAGTTGATACTATCTTTTTAGTCTTTGGGTTAACCAAATTAGCCATCAAAGATCCATCTTTTTTTGTCATTAGTTTTAAGGTTCCACTAGCTAATTCCCTACTTTGTTCATCAGTTAATACTGCTTGAAAAGTTTCTTTGGGTACTGATGATTTTACTATATTTATAAAAGTTGGAGCTGAGTAGAGCATTTTTTCTATATTAGATAAGGTAAATTTTGCACCTTTAATCAAAGGATGTCCCACATCTGGAATATCAAAAAAATACTCAGAAATATCAGATGAAAATTCTTCGTTATTAATTATTTCTACATCTTCTTGTCCTATATAAATAGTCTTGTCCACAATAACACCTTCCTTTCACTTAAGAAACTTTGGTTTTTCTAATAGTGTTTTCACTTCTCTAAATTTCTATAATAAAATATTTTTTATCTATATCTAAAGGCTGCCAGGTGAAATCATAATCTCCTTTTATATGAATAAATTCTTTCCCCTTCATTGCTCCTGTTGGTTTAAATATATCCCCATAAACTCTGTATTCATCTCTAAAATATTTATAGATTCCATCATTATTTCGTCCCTCATAAAAGGGTCTATCTGATACCAGTGTCACCACTGCATTTTTTATAAATCCATTTTCTTTCAGCTCTTCCATGAACTTTATATCTTTAACAAATGAGTACATCTGCTCAGGATACTGACCATTTAAAGGATGTTTTAATTCGATAGCATATTTATCTTTTTTATATTTATTAAAAATAGAGATGTCAATTTCTTTTTTAATGGTCTTACTTGTGTCAAGCGCAAATGAAATTGTCACCCTAAAAGTGCAAACATAAGTTTATTTCCAGGAGCAAGATATTAGTAAAGTTGCTCCTGTGTGTACCAGATATCCTCATATGAGTAGACCTGGTCCCAATCAGTATCGTATAGTT
>JAAZCH010000125.1 GCA_012513395.1 Tissierellia bacterium | reverse complement strand
GCATAGCAGCTTCTCTAAATACTTCTCTTTCTTCATCTGTCAATTCTATAATTTCGATATCGCTAGACTCTTTAATCATCTCCAATCGCTCTTCATTTACTGATTCTTGGGTGTCTATAATAAAGTCGTTTAATTCTTCCACAATTTCAAGCAACATGCTTTTAGTGTCATCGTCCAATTCATAGAAGAAATCAGGATTGGCAGCTAGGGATGCGAAGAACCCATCTTGCTTAGCTAAAATTATATAATCTTGAACCTCGTAGAACTTCATCTCTTGTATAGCAAAAACTGGGTTAACCTGTGCGTCAATTTGTTTTAATTGCAGCCCTGAATAAACTTCAGTATAAGACATAGGTGTAGGATTTGCGCTATATGCTTGGTAAGAAGAAACGATTAGGGGAGATGCCATGGTTCTAATTTTTACACCTCTGAAATCCTGAGGAGATCTTATTATCTTATCAGCAGTCCAAGCATTGAAGCCTTCGTAAAACCAATCCAATATATATAAATCTTCTTCCAAATTTATCTCGTTTAACATCTCTATCGCTTTGCTAGTTCTAAGTAGTTCCTTTATGTCTTCCTTTTTTTCAGGCATTAGGAAGTGATTATAGAAAATATTGTTTTCAGGAATCGTCGTAGCCGTTGTACCAGGATTTAAGATACAAAATTGTAAGAGTCCGCCTTGGGTAAATTCCAAATAATCCGTAACTTCTCCAATTTCACCAGCACGATAAATTTCAACCGTAATCTTTCCATTTGATTTTTCTTCTACTAATCTCTTAAATTCGTGGGAGTATATGTCTTGTATGGAACCAGGAGTTTCCTCATGGCCGAATCGCCATACTATAGTATCGTCTCCCAGTGCTCCTCCTTGACAACCTACAAAAAGCATAAGAGACAGTGATATTATTAATATAAGTAGTAATTTGTTTTTCATATCTGCCTCCTAAAACAGTAAATCTCTTGAAAACAGTGCTATCTGCGGGAACATTATCATAAGTATACTTATGATGAAATACATCACGAAATACGGTAAGGTTTTTCTAATTACAGTCATATATGACTTGTGAAACACAGCAGAAGCTGTAAATATATTACAACCAAATGGCGGTGTAACCGATCCGATTGCACATTGTGCTGTTACTATAATTCCCAAGTGAATAGGGTCTATTCCAGCTGCCAAAGCAGGTCCCACAAACATAGGAGCTAGAATAATTATTGCAACTAACTGATCCACAAACATACAGGCTACAAAGAAAAATATACTAGCAAGTACCAATATCTTTATAGGTCCAGCATCTGGTCCTAGTAGTGTCGCTGTAAGTAATTGAGGTACTCTAGCTAAAGAGAACATCCATGCAAAAGCATTTCCAGCAGCCACTAAAACGAATACTACTGAGGTTACAACTCCAGAGGATAGAGCAACTCTAGGAATATCCTTAAAGGATATGGATTTATAAATGATGACTTCTAAAACCAATGCGTACACTGCAGAAACTGCAGCAGCTTCCGTAGGACTAAAGGTACCAGTGTAGATTCCACCGATGATTATTCCAGGAAAGCCCAGTGGTAGCAATGCCTTTTTAAAAGCTTCCCATCTTTCTGCGCCAGTGGCTTTTTCGTCAAAAGGAATATTCTTTCTCTTTGCGTCGAAGTAGTTGAAAACTGCAAAGAATAATAATATCAATAATCCAGGTCCAATCCCTGCTATGAACAATTCTCCAACAGATGCTCCTGTAACAACTCCGTACATAACCATAATTACACTAGGTGGTATCAGAAGTGCTATATTAGCAGCGTTAATTATAAGTGCCAATGTCTCAGAAACTCCATAACCTTTTTCTACCATCTTTCCAAACATGGGTCTACCAATTGCTACTACAGTAGCTTGGGTAGAACCTGAAATAGCTCCAAAAAACGTACAAGTGGCAGCAGTACTGATGGCTAAACCACCGCGAATATGTCCAACAAATGCATTTATCAAATCCAACAATCTATTGGAAGTTTGTCCCGTACTCATGATGTCAGCTCCAAAGATAAACATGGGAACGGCTAAAAGAGTGAAGGACTCTACTCCTCCTGTAATTTGTTGAGTTAGCCACATGGGATCTATATCAGGCATGTAAAGAGATATAGCACCGAAGGAACTGAGTAACAGCCCTAGCATTAGTGGCGCCCCTAAAAACAAGAGGACGAATAATATAATTAATAAGGTTGCAACCATATATTTTCTCCTTTTTATTTTCTACAAAATTTATTCTTCATCGTAATCCAATTCAGGAGTGTCGATACCCACATAAATCAGATCCTTGTGTTTAATATTAAGCATCAAAGTAACTAGATATCTTACAGCTCCAGATAAAAATCCCAAAGGCATAAAAATCGTTACTATATATCTAGGTAATTCCAAAGCAGGCGTCACCCTACCACTTTCATAAACTAGAAAAGCGTATTTAAATCCCAAATAAGCAAAATAAAACAAAGTTATCATAGATAAAAAAGCAATTATCATTACCAACGTCTTTTTTGTCTTCTTGGGAACCAAATCCAATACTGCTGTCATATTAACGTGTTGATTTAATTTAACGGCATAACCTAAACCCATAAAAGTAGCCACAACTACTAGAAACTGTCCTATCTCTTCTGCAAAAGTCCAAGACTGATTCAAAACTCTTCTAGCAAATACATTGCCCACTAGCAAAATAGTCATTCCGATAATACTGGTAGATAAGAAAATTCCTTCAATCTTTGCTATTATATCGTCTACTTTTTTTATAATTTCCATGTACTACACCTCCTCTAAATCATTTAAATATCTCAAAGTATTTCTCACATGCATTTCCACACCAAGGGCTAAGGCATCTTCATCAATATTAAATTTAGGATGATGATGTGGATAATGTGTATTTTTTTCAATGTTTTTCATTCCTACAAAGAACAAGCAAGCTGGAATTTCTTTTGTAAATTCGCTGAAATCTTCTCCTGCCATTGTTTGATAAGGTACAATATTTTCTGAACCGATTAGCTCCTC
>JAAZCH010000124.1 GCA_012513395.1 Tissierellia bacterium | reverse complement strand
CTCTGTAACATTGATAAGTCTAATATTAAAGTCTAGGCTAAAAATGTGGTCATCGTCCACGTCGATAAATGCAATGTTTCCATTTCCTGTTTTAAATTCTTCATTAGCACTGTCAATAAGCCATTTTGTTTTTCCTGAGCCTTTTGCTCCAGTAATAAATTTAACCATTTCCAATTCATCCTTTCTATCACTTAAATGTATTTCAATATTTAATTATATAGATATATTATATACGAAAGCAGTTTTAATTGCATTAATTTCTATAAAATTTTAAATCTGCAAAATTTCCCTTGATACAAATCTTCTTTTTCCATCTTATCTAATATCATATCTTGAATCTTCCACCAAGAAGTATCCCAGTTTGAAAATAAGGTTTTCTCCTCTGGAGCTCTACCAAGTAATCTTTGTATAAGTATTTTTTCATCCAGATGAGTTAAAAAAGCAATTACTCTTTCTATGTAATCTTCCATAGAACCCATTTGAAATTCTTCTTTCATATACATATTACCCATTTTCGTTCCTTCCACAATGTAAAGGGAATGGATTTTAACCTCATCTATTTTTAGAATAGACAATATATTTGCAGCTTCTATGATGTCATCTAGGTCGTCCCATGGGAGATTTCCTATTAAATGAGCGCATACTCTCAGTTTTCTTTTCTTAGTTCTTAGTACTGCATCTATGAAGTCTGATAATTTGTGCCCCCTATTAATCTTATCCAAAGTCTTATTGTTTACACTTTGAAGTCCATATTCAATAGTGATAAAATATTTATCTTTTATGCTCTCAAGATAATCTAGCATCTCATCTGTTATGCTATCAGGTCTAGTAGAAATACTAATGCCTACTATATCCGAAACATTAAAAACTTCTTCAATGTTTTTTACAAATTCCTCATAAGGCAGATAAGTGTTAGTAAAGCTTTGGAAATATGCAATAAATTTTCTAGCTCCATACCTAGATCCGATGTAATCTTTGTTGATATTTAATTGCTCTGTAATTGTTAGAGTATTTTCCAAATTTTCATGGGAGCCACCTTCTTCAGAGCAATAAATGCAACCACCAGTGCCACATGTTCCGTCTCTATTAGGGCATGTTAGCGGTAAGCTTATAGGGAGCTTATAGACCTTTTCGCCGAAATAATCTTTTAGATAATCTGAATATTTATTATATATATTATGCTCCATAGATTCCTATTCTAAAGATTTTAAATAATCCAATACTTCTTGAGCGTGTCCAGCTGGTTTAACGTTTCGAAATTCTTTTATCATATTGGACTCTTCGTCAAAAATAAACGTTGCTCTTTCAGTTTTGATGGCATCTTTTCCGTACATCTTAGTAGGGCTTAGTAGTCCATATTGTCCACTGATTTCTCTATCTTTGTCTGAAAGTAATTCAAAAGGTAAATTATGTTTTGCGGTAAAATTCTTGTGAGATTTAACCCCATCTCTACTGATTCCCACTACTTCTACATCTAATTTTTTAAACTCATCATATAGTTCTCCAAATTCGATGGCTTCCATTGTGCATCCAGGTGTATTATCTTTTGGATAAAAATATAGTACTAATTTTTTTCCTTTATAGTTTTCTAATGAAACGCCTTCTCTTTGGCTACTGTATAAATTAAAATCGTAGTTCATATGCTCCCCCTTTATACTTATTAAAAAGAGGATTATTTATATAATCCCCTTTTATCTAAAATATTATTCTTCGTCCTCTACATCATCTACGAAAAACATTTCTTCGAATACGTCATTTACCTTTTCGAATTCATCTTCTTCTTCGATTACGCCAAGCACAGGAGTTCCGTCCTCTTCTTCTTCATATCTATAAATGTAGAACGCTTCTTCCTCTTCTTCATCTTCT
>JAAZCH010000123.1 GCA_012513395.1 Tissierellia bacterium | reverse complement strand
TTGGATTACCGTTTCTACAGCATCGAGATTCATTTCTTGTGAAATATCTGAAATATACTTACCGTCAAATTCTGGAGAAGAACCGTTAGTAGAGGCGATTAATACTCTGCTTGGTCCTCCTCGTTTATTCATAATAGTTTCGATTTCTTTTAATAATTCTGGCGATCTTTCTTCAAGTCTCTCTAACATTTTTGTGTTTCCACCACTTAAAGCCCAACTAGGAACCAAAGCTGCCAATCCTGTAGCACTGGCTTCATACGGGTATTGATCGGCGGTTATAATTGCACCCTTTTCTCTGGCCTTATCAATTTTATCTAAAACCTCTTGAGATCTTCCCCATTGAGGGGTGCCCATTAACTTTAAGTGAGATATATGCATATGTACACCTGATTTTTCGGCAACCTCTAACATCTCGTCAATGGAATTAAATATCCCGTCGCCTTCATCCCTCATGTGGGTAGTGATTATTCCTTCATTATCTCGAATGACTTTGCCAAGCTCAATAAATTCTTCCACATCACCATAACTGCTTGGAGGATAAATTAAACCCAAGCTCATTCCAAAAGCTCCACCTTTTAATTCTTTGTCTAGGAGAACTTTCATAGCTTCCATTTCTTCATCATTTGCTTTTCTGTCATCAAAACCCATTACTGCAGCTCTTAGTGTACCATGTCCCACTAAAAGACCGGTGTTTATGATTTGATTTTTTTCATTAGTAATAGAAATATAATCACCCATATTATATAAATCTATATTTTTATCATCAGGTACAATTTCTACAGTTCGTGCAAAAAAAGAACTTATCTCATCCTTATTTTCCACCGTCGCAGGAATCAATGAAATGCCACAATTCCCTCCGATTTGCAAAGTTACACCTTGATTTACCATACTTTCTCCAGATTTATCATTCAATGGACAAGCATCTGAGTGAGTATGTAAGTCGATAAAACCAGGAGAAATGACCAATCCTGTGCAATCAATTTCTTCCTTACCTACAAGCTCTTTATCCCGAGAAATATCTTCAATCCTATCACCAATTATGCCCACGGAACCTATATACGGAACCGACCTAGTGCCATCAACAATTAATCCATTTCGCAAAACAATATCGTACATATTACACCTCCAAAATTATATTATATATTTTTCGTTAAATAGATATACTAATTTTATAAAATAGCAAGCATCTATCACTAAGTCTATACCCTTTATAGAGCTTGATACCAAGCTTTATAAAATTTTTATCTAATGCAATGTTAAACTCTAGGCAAAATATGATACAATATAAGTGAAATTTAAAAATATTTATTTGGTTAAATAATTTATAATATAGAAAGATAGGGATAAAGATGTCGCAAAGAAATAATCAATCGGTAGTAAGAGCATTTAAAATCTTGGAGACCATTGCATCTACTGATGGCATTGGGGTTTCAGATATAGCTAGGGAAGTAGAGTTAAATAAGTCTACTGCTTTTGGATTAATAAAAACATTAGACAATTTGGGCTATATATTTAAAAACGAAGATACAGATAAATACCAACTTACTTATAAAATTAGAAACTTAGCAGAAGAAAGCGCAGATGGCCACGAAATTTTAAGTTATGCAAAACCCTACTTGAAAAAGCTATCTGAAAAATATGGAGAAATTATTCACTTCGTAGCAGCGTCAGGAGAAGAGGTGTTTTATCTAGAAAAAATTGAATCCACTAAAGCTATTAGAGTTTATACAGGAATCGGATCTTCCATGCCCATGTATTGTACTGGCGTAGGAAAGGCTATACTATCCACTAGAAGCGAAGAAGAAGTCAGAGAATATGCCGAAAAAGTAGGCTTAGAAAAGATTACCCCAAATACCATTACAACTATAGATGAACTTATAAAAGACTTAAAACTGACAGCGAAACGAGGATATGGAATAGATGATGGAGAAAACCAAGAAGAACTATATTGTATAGGCGTTCCAATAAAAAATAAAAAAGGTGAAGGCGTATATGCTCTAAGTATAAGCATGCCAAAGTT
>JAAZCH010000122.1 GCA_012513395.1 Tissierellia bacterium | reverse complement strand
CCTTTCACAAGCTCTGCGGGATCACCCCCGCATACGCGGGAAACACCGGTGTCTATAAATAGAGAACATCCGGATTTCAGGATCACCCCCGCATACGCGGGAAACACTTAAAAGAAGAAATAGAACTTAATCGTGTAACGGGATCACCCCCGCATACGCGGGAAACACTCTTTATTATGTAATACGTAATGGAAGAAAATAGGATCACCCCCGCATACGCGGGAAACACAGTTATAGATCCTCTATTTTTAGCCATTCTTATTTCAAATACTCTTCAAATTTATTTAACTTTGAAATTAATTCATAAACAAGTTTACAGTCATTGATTGCCCGATGATCTACATTTTTTTGAATTCCATAAGCTTGAAGCACTGTTTTTAATTGGTAGTTCTTTAAAAACATTTTTTCTTTTTTTACTATCCTCATTATATCTATTGTTTTGTTTAATATAGGATCCATACTATATTTTTTTAAATTGTAATTAATAAAATTTATATCGAATCCAATATTATACCCTATTATATCATAATCTTTTATAAAATTTTTCAACCCCTCAAGTCCATCTTTTATTTGGACCCCTCTTTTTTCCACGAGCTCATTAGTGATTCCTGTTAAGTCGATAATATCTTGATTAATGGGAACATCTACTTTTATCAGGCTTTCATAAATATTTAAATCGTTCCCAGTTATTCTCATAGCTCCTATTTCTATTATTTGATTCTTTTTTGGATCCAAACCATCAGTTTCAATATCTAAAATAATAAAAACAGGAACTTTATCTTGGTGATATTTCTTGATTGTTTTTGCTTTTTTCATTTTAGACTGAGTACTGAACCCTGATTTTAATTTTTCTTTTTTTTGGTCTCGGTGAGGGATTTGTACTAAGAGCATACCCTCATAATCAATAATTTTTCGTTCTGTTTGGTATGTTTGAAAGTTATAACCCATTTCCCCTTGGGAGTGATAACTTAATGTTGCCTCGCCATTACCAACATTTTCAATGACTCGTTTCCATAGTTCATCTCGAATTCTAGTATTCATTTGACCTATATAAACACCCGTTGCAATTTCTTGCATCCATTTCGTTAAATCTCCTTTTAATGAAGGTGGAACATTGGTTAGCGTTATTACAGTAAACGGCATACTAACCCTCACTCATTTCATAATTAATTCCATAAGAAATATGCCCTTCCTTATCGTCCCATAGATGTATAATATCAATATCCAGAAATTCTTCCTCAACATCCATAAGTATCTGAATATCTTGAACAATGCGTTTCATTATTTTCCCATCATACATAGCATCCCTAATTGCTAATCTAGTCATTCTTCCAATATCATCATCTTCATTACATTGAGATGCTATTTCAAAGGCTATGGGAATAGTAAGCTCTGCTTTATATAAATCAGCAATGTCATAAACGAATGAGCGATCGTGGCCAGAATGAATAAATCCCAAACCTGGAGACATTCCCAATGCTACTATTATACTATGAGCTACTCCATAAAGGGACACATTAGCAGACGACAATGCTTGGTTTACTAAATTAGATGCAGTAAAGTCATCTGGATTATACTCGCGTCCTGTCCATTCTACTTGATAATTTTTTGAACATTTCCTATAGGCTTGACGAACGCGAGCACCTTCTCTTCCACGAAGTTGTTGCATGCTTAATCCCATAACTTCTTCATTGGGAAAGCGCATTTGATACATTTTTCTAGCTACTTCCACACGTGTTCGTTGATTGGACACTAGTTTTGCCTGACGTTGTAATAGTTTTGTAGAATGAGCAAGGGGACGTCCATGTGCATAATATCTTACGCCTCTTTCTCCTACCCATATGACACTAGTCCCTACATCTCCAATAAGTTCCATAGCTCTATGAGTAATACTAACTCCAGGTCCTAAAAGTAGAACACTAATCATTGCACCTGGAATCCGTACAGTTCCCTTTTCATCACGAATGGTAATCGCTCCGTCTTGACGACTTATTTGAGAATGCTCAATATAAATAAAACTAATTCTATCATTTATTTGAGGTAATTCTTTAAGGGTCGGTTTTCGAGTACCCGAAATATCATTATTCTTCATAAGGAATCACGGTCATCATTCCAAATCCATAAGCTTTTTTCTTTCCAATTCCTTTCTTTAAAACTTTTAAAAACTTTTCCAAATCAGTGATAGTTAAAATACCCTCATATTCTGCCATCACAATGTTTATCGGTCTTTTCTTAGGTTGTTTTAGTACTTCATATCCTTTAGAAACAATATTAAAATCGTTAGGCAATAATTTGAAACCATTCTTTTCTGATAATTCCATTAAAAATTTTATCTGATCCTCATCAGAAACAAGAGGTATAATTTTTCCTCTTCCCAATGTCCCATCCGACTTTGATACGACAGGATTCAACTTCACACGAAAACGTGCTCTCATTCCCTTTTTGAGTTTCTCTAAAAATGAATCATAAGATTTTATCTCTACGGATTCTTTAATCCCATATCTCTCCAGTTTCTCTATATCTGGTTTGGTCTCACTAACTAAAAGTAAGTAGGGAATTTCCTTTAAAAAATCAACACGCCAAAGTTTCCTAGAACGTATTTCTTCATCAAATTCTTCAGGAAAAGCTCCTTCTACCCAATTATGATAAGCACCAAGGTGACTTAAATCGCGAATTTTCCTTCTATTATCTCGGTCTATTTTAACTCTCGATAGAAACATTTTGACCTCCTACAACACTAAAAATATCGTGTTCTTGTTCATCTTGTTCAAAATAAGGATTTTCTAAGATTATGCATTCACTCTTTTCAGATCTAAATCCAAATTGCCTATGTTTTTGATCAAAAGACTTCACTTTATCTCTTCGCATATTTGCAACTTTTCCAGAAATTAAATCTCCGTCGGCGTAAACATAACACGATTGATTCGCCTGTATCTTACTAGTCATCCAAGGTTGACCCTGCCAAGGAGTCTTTTTTAAAGCCGCTATCACATCTAACTTCATTTCTTCTATAAAAAAATCTGCAGTTAATGGAAGAGATCTTCGTCCTAAAAAAGTTTGAAAATAAGGATTTTTTAAACTTTCTGCAATTCCATTAATAAAATCCTCTTGTTCATGCCCAATGGCTACAACAAAAACACCATCTTCAATATAGTAGCGTTCCGTCACATAAGTTCTTTCAAACTCTCCATTTTTCTTGTGTTTTTGTGCAATATGATAATCTTTTATAATCTGTCCTTGGTAGTCTATCCGAACAGCAAAGTCTAATTCATTGAGCCTTTGAATTTTTGTATCCTCATGTCGACGATAACCCATGCTTGCGGCTATCATTCCAATAACTGCACTCTTTGATGGATGAAGATCAGTATATCTCGTTTCAAAATTTGAATCAGTTCCCCAAGATTGCAGGGGTCCTGCAAATTTTAGTAGTATCGTCTTCATAATTTCACCTACTCCACTTTAATCAATGCACTTAATTTTTCTATTACTTTTCCAATTAAATCATCTATAGATTCTGCCAATTCTAATCCTTCTGTATTAATATTTTCTAGACTAAGGAGTATTTTATAATTTGACTCACCTGCCATTTTTTCCACTTTATTAGATTCATCAATTAATTTTTCAATGGACTGTATAGTGTATCCTTCTCTAGATCGTAATGGTTTTTCATAAGCTGTAACTAAATTAAGTGGACGATCTGAACGTAGAGTTATTAGCACTGCATTTGGAAGTGTTTGATTTGCAAATGTATTCACCTTTCCAGTTGGAAGCGATTTTATAAAAGCTTCAATGTAAAGAGCCAGAGCATTAAGCAATAATTTCTCACTTCCTAATTGTCTGTAAAACTCATGAACAGCTACATTTGCGTAACGATATAATGTGGAGGAATTAAATTCCACTGTACCTATCATTCCTGCCCCCGCATGTTCGTTAGGTGAACGGTCATCTGTTGCAGTAAAATAGTCAAACTCTGTTTCAACAGCATGTGTTGAGATAGCATGAGCTACTTGGGAGGAAGCATCTTCATTCAGTTTTGGATCGTCTGCAACCATACGCCCAAATAAAGCAATATCTATAGCTGGATTGTCTGTTAATATTTTTTGAATTTTTTCTTTATCTTCTTCTCCACTGATAGCTGCTTGTGCTAAAGCTGTAGCTTGAGTTTCTGATATAAAGAAAAGAGCTCCCGTTTTTCCATCTTTATTTATTTTTATTTTTCCTTTATTTAAAATAGATGCAGCTTTTTTCATTGCTTCTACTTCAGATATTGAAGAATCTAGAAATTGAATGATTTCTGCTATATAAGACGGTACATAAAGTGTTCTCACCCCTAAATTCTTCTCTTTACCAAATTCATCAAAATATCTACGCATAGCTCTTTTCCATGATTGAGAACTTACACGCGCACGACGAACTCCTCCATACTGAGCTGTCTTAGGGGAACCTGTATCATCGCGATTGATATTTGCTGGTGGAAGGGTTTGGATTGCATGTATATCTAAAAATAATCTATTTTTCATCTTCACTTTCTCCTTGTAATTTTGATATTCTATAGTATTCTCTAGACCATCTTAAGCGCATTTCTTTTTCATAACCTCTCAAAAACCAATATAAATCCTCTGCTAATCTAGGATAGTTAACTTTTGCATCTGACTTTGATTTTAATATTTGAATCATTTGTCTTAAATGATGAGACAGTTCTTCAAAAGTTGTAGAAGTCACTAAAGTGTTCATACGATGATCCACAGATTTTTCTTGCTCTCCTCCTCTCAAGATTCTGAGAGAAGTTCCAATATTTTGCCAAGATTCACCTTTTGTTTCTAATACTGAATCTGATTTACCCTGTTGATGAACAGCATACAGTTGCAAAGTAGTAAATATTGCATGTTCTTCATAACTCGGCTCTTTGTAAGTGGATATAAAAGACTCTGGTAATCGTTCAAATAGTATAGGCCACGCTCCACTAGCTTCCCATAAAGACATTCCTAAAGTATTTCTTAAATTTGCCAATGTAGCTTTCACAGCTGGTTGCTCTCGAGTTTCATCTAATTGATTTAGAATCCCTAGAGTCACAGAATATACGCTTTTTTCTTTTTCTTTGTTCACTTTTCTCCCTCCTTTTTTATTCCTAATTCTTTATTAAGCTTTGCTAAATATATATTATAAGCAATTGGTATATTCATTATACCTTTATCCGTTTCAATCCCGCGAAAATCCCGTGTCCCTGTTATTTCTACAATTCTTTTACCTTCTTTAGTCATTATTATCTGCAAAACTTGACGCCATTCTTTTATTTTTTCTTCCATATTATCCTTAACATCTAAGGAAATAAGCCACTGTCTAAAGGGTTCATCAATTTTTCCATATACTATTTCTTTTTCCGAGTTTATTTTTTTCACGGAGTTTATTTTTTTTCCATCATGAGGTCCATAGCGAATAAGTTCAAGTTTATAGAGTAAACCTCCATATACTTTTTCGATAATAAACTTTGTCTTTTCTACTTCATCATAAAGTCTCATCATCAATCCATTTTCTGATTGATCTAATAATACCATTGTATTCATATCTAGTTCATCATAAACTTCGTTTATTGGAACCCATGAAGTAGCATTACCATCGGATTCCATGCTAACTCCATTGATTTTTATCCCTTGGATTTTTAAATGATTTTTCAATATATCCATCCATTTAATAATACCAGGTTGATGTTGTTTTTCTTCGACCCTTGTAGGTAAAGCTATTAGCCCAAAAGAACGCCACAATGCTTTATTAGGTTGATGTTTACGTGGTGTATAAGAATTTTTATTAATTCCTGTTTCATTATAACGCCAAGTAGTCATTATTTCTAAAAACTGATTCTCATGACGTACTTCTGGTAATTTAATTGGTACACATTCAAACCCTTTTCTTAAATCTATTTTTGAATCTATATATACAGCACGACTCCAGTTAGAGTAGAGTTCCGCCAGATTATCTATCTCTGGAGATTCCATTAAATATTCTACTATCTCTTTTGGAGAGTGTTCCCACAGAGGTTTTGGAAAATTAGTTTCTTGATATTCTTTTTCTGGATGAACTAATGCCATGTTTAACATAATTGTTTGGAACAAATTATCGCCACTTAGATAAATACCACCTATATCATAAAGCCACCCTTTAGACCATGTATCATCAGTTTCTTTTTTTCTAAAAGTTTGTTTATCTGATGTCCCAGTATACCCATGAAATGTTAATAGCCAGCGTGCAATTTCAGGTTCTGATAATATTTCTTTAAAGTCATCTGATTTATAGGCGAATAAAGATATTTTATTACTACTTTCTGTTAATAGACGATTAAAGGACTTACCATAGTAAAGACCTTGTTTGTTACCTTCTTGCAATAATTCTAACTTGTGTTCTTTCATAACACTTTTATCAATTTGATAAAATGGATAATCTCCTCCAAAAAGATAAAATCTATCATGCCATACATTTAAGTATTTATCGACAGCCTCTGAAAATCCTCCTCTATTCCAAAGATTTATCCACGTATTTATTAATGATTTGTTATGTTCTTCTGAATCGTCCACTTCCCATTCTATTGGTTGAAGTTTTTGATTTAATGGAATATCTTTATAAGCTTCACCTTTTTCATCCATACGTCCATAAACCGTATGGCAAATAGCTAATAAAAATCTTAAAACTGCAAAGTCTTGAGTTTTTGTATCTCCTCCTAATCCTATAAAATTCTCCGCTTCATTGAAACACTCCCTTATAGAGATGTTTTTTGTGTTGCCTTTTAAGTCTATTAGAACCGTAATCCAAGGCTCGTCAATTAAATTATATCTCTCCATATTTACCTCCTTTCATAAAGCAATCCATACCTTTCATCATATGTAAATTGGTGATTACCAATTTCAAATTGGTCGCCTTCATCAAAGATAATCCCTAAACTTCCCTTTAACCAAGGTGTATCCTGCCAATCTGTAAGATAGTTTGCGTTGTATTCTTCTAAAATTCTTATCACCTCATCTATTCCATATCTAATAGGTAACTTTATAGTTTGAGTTGCTATTTTCTTACAAATACTTTTATCACTCAATAATTGTGATAAATCAACACGTTCTTTAAAAGTTCCATAGCCTTCGCCTATTTTTTTCATAGCAATGACTTCAATGGTTTCATTAATATCTCTTACTTGAGCATATGCCTCTTCTTCTGTGTCAGTCTTAGCAGTGTACTCGGTCCAATTAATCAAACTAATATCATTTCCCCATATATCGCTTTTATATTTAGGTTTGTCTAATCGATAAACTTTAGCCTTATGTTTCTTTTTTTCTATTAGTTTCTCGTGCTTCTTTTTGTCTTCCTCGTATTTCTCACCTAGATCTATAATCAAGTTTTCGTCATAAACTTTTTGTACAAGAGGCGAAATATCTCCAGGAATTTTGATCTCATTATCTAAAAAATATTTAGTTCTAGCCAAAAGATAACCTCCATAGACGGCTTCTGATCCAGGTTCAAAGTTTTCTTCTTCAAGACCTAACACGTAAAACACAGGTAATTCAAGTCCTTTTGGACGATGATCTAAATTATGTCGATGAAGCCGTCCAACTCTTTGAATTAATAAATCCATAGGTGCCAATTCGCTAATCAACAAGTCAAAATCTATATCTAAAGATTGTTCAATAACTTGGGTACCAATAATAAGTTTTCCATTCGGTCTTTTCGCTCCCTTACCAATTTCTTTAAGAAGTTGTTGCTCTTTTTCAACCCTTTCAGTATCAATAAAATTAGAGTGAAGAATTTCTACTTTATCATAACCGAATAAAGACTCAAAATATTCCCCTTTGGTTTGAGCTCGTTTTACTGTATTTACAATAAGCCCTATAATTGCTCCATTTTCTAAAGCCTCACTTATAACCTGAGTCAAATTTTCTTCTTTTAACGCTTTTAATTTTACTACCGTATCTTGTTCTTTTTCAAAATCCATTTCTTGTCGAATTTTATTTCCGTCAGTATAAGTAACTAAAGGATATTCAGTAGTTGCTAATCCTTCATGAGGAAAATCTATTTCTTTTATCGAAAAGTTTTTTCCTTTTAAATAGGATTTTGTCATATCTATTCTTGTTACTTCTGGTAAAGTTGCCGATAGAATAATAACAGGTACATTATAAGCCCCCATCCATTCCAATGCTCGATACAGATACTGATTCATATAAGCATCATAGGAATGAACTTCGTCGATAATTACCACTTTTTTACTGAAACCCAAGTGGCGCATAGCTAAATGTTTTTGACGAAGTGCTGTTAATAAAAAATGATCAACAGTACCAACAACAAAATCATCTAAAGAACTAGTCTTTCGACCAGAAAACCAAGCATTGGTAGTAACCGTACCTTCTACTTGATCAACTTCAATATTAGAAGCTATAGAATTAAAAATAGGATTTAAAGCTGACTTTCCATGATTCAATCTTAGAGATAAATTTCCTTCTTCTTTTGTGATTGTGTTCAGCCAATTTTTAATACGTGGAAACATTCCATCAGATGTAGCTCGAGTTGGCAATCCAAAAAATAGACCACTCTTTCCTAGTTTTGCTGCTAATTGCTCAGCTCCAATTAATGCAGCTTCTGTTTTTCCTGATCCCATTGGTGCTTCTAAAATAAAAATACCCGGAGAGTCTATTTTATCAATAAGTTCCGCGAAAATACGTTGAACATTTCTAGGACCTTCTTTCAAATTAAATCGTTTTAAATAAAGTTGATCTATGTCAAACTGTTGTCTAGGATTCCAAGGTTGATTTTTATACCATTTTATCAGTCCATTTTCCACTCTACCCGTACGATCTTCTAGTCTTTCTATATTAAAAATATCTAATAAAGGAAAATACTCTTCATTGCTAGCAACCCAATCAGCCATAATAAGTAAACCAGCTAAAATAACTTGAGCTGGTTGATTAATGCTCGGTAAATCTTTCACCGAATTATAACCACATTTCTCTAATGCCCATTTTAAAATTTTTCTTTGTTCTTTGTCCCACTTTTGATAAATAGGCGAATTCTTATTTTGGGCTAAGTAATAATTCGTTGGGTAAGCTGACAGTTGGTTGATTTCTCTGTACCCTACATTCAATACTCCATGGTGTGCTCCCACAATGGATGCTATATCATCTTTTATACCAAAATGATTCAATAGAATGTATCCCCCTAAACTATGATGACTCATTTGTGGATCTAATGGTGGTGATATTTCCTTGGTTCCAAATCCATCTAGCTGTAACCTCTCTATTAAAATTATATCTAAATCCTCAGAGTTCATATAACCTTTCATCATTTGGAAGGCAGGTGTTGCTTTAGATATATCGTGTATAGCTCCCAAAAATCCAGCCAAAGCTTTGCCTTCTTCAATTTTTCCTTCTAAATTTTCTGCAATAAGCATTTGTTGACTCGGACTAAGCCAGTGTTCCCAAAGAAATTCCATAACATTACAGGTATCTTCAAGATGATCTATCAAAGGGAGCCATTCCATTCTTCCTTGTTTTTCACTTTTTTTAGCCCAAAAATAAGTGTTCATCTAACCCTCCTAAATATTGACCAAAGCCTTTCTAATTCGATCTCTTAGACGAAGTTTTAACTCCATAGGCTCTAAGACAGTGACATTCTCACCCATGCTTAATATCCAAGTCTCTATTTCTGTCGAACCTTTCATACGTGCCTCAAAGAGAATCCCGTCATCTAAAGTAGTAATAGTTTGATTTTCAACAAAAATGTTCTCTTCTACAAACACTGAGCTAGGATAACGAATTTTTAATTTAACATTAATTGCTTCTTCCCTATAAATCCCAAATCCTTCAACCATCATTTCTTCTAATGAAAATCCAGACTCTCGTTTAAATTTTTCTTCAGTTAATCTTAGACTGTTTATTCGAGATAATTTGAAATAACGAAAATCCTTTTTTTCCGTACAATAAGCTGCTAGATAAAGACTCTTTTTATATGTAAAAGTATTGTAAGGTTCTATAATGCGTTTTGTAAGTTCTCGCTTTATAGGCCCTACACTGAGGTACTCAATCTCTATAACTATTTGCTCATTTACCGCTTTACGGATACTTACAAATAATTTTTCTTCTCGTAAACGATCTTCCATTGGCTTAGTTGTAGTTTTTGATAAATATTGAAAAGTTTCTTGCTCCGTTATGGATAAAATTTTTGATGCTAAAGTTTCAAAAGCAGTGGCATACGCTTGGTTTGAAGCTTCCATTTGGGTCTTTACAATTCGGAGTGCATCTTTTTCTTCTTCATTTAAATGAATTTGTGATAGATTAATCCCTTTTTCTAAATAATAGCCTCCACCAACTCCAGGCTTAGACCCAATATAAATCCCTGCCATTTCAAGGTCTTGTTTATAGTCATTTATCATACGCTTTGAAACTTCTAGTTCTCTCGCCAATTCATCACCCGACATGATCGGTCTACTCATAAGCAAAAAATACATATTTAATGCATTTGAAATTTTCGACATATTTTACTCCTTTTAACATTAGTATATCAGTTATTAATGAAGTATGCGGTATTAATTATAAGTTTTAGGTAAACTGTTACAAATACTTATTATCTCTTTACATCATTTAGTTATACAAAATAACTTACTCTTCTCATTTAAAAGCCACCAATAAATGTGGTGGCTTGAATTTTTCTTATTGTATTAATTCTTCCAACTCGTCTACTAATTCTTTGAATACTTCCATGGCTTCGTTTATGGTTTCTTTTTTCGATATATCTGCTCCTGCTGCTTTTAGTTGATCTAGGGGGAAGTTGTTTCCTCCGTCTTTTAGGAAATTGATATATTTTTCTAGGGCTTCTTGGTCTCCTTCTAGT
>JAAZCH010000121.1 GCA_012513395.1 Tissierellia bacterium | reverse complement strand
TATAAATATTCCATTCCCTTCAGAAACTTCAAATTGTTCATTATTCAAAGTAAAAATTACGCTTCCTTTAATAACCAGAGCGAATTGTACTTCGTCGTGCCAGTGAAGAGGCATATAGCCCATTATATTCTTTTTCAAATCCGTGTTATAAACACCGATAGGAAATAGCAAATCTCCATGACGAGTCATTTCTTGCTTGGTGCTTGCGATTCTTACGTTATACGTTTGCATTTTTCCTCCTTTCGCAATATGTCTATATTTTTTATCAATATTGCTATAGACTTTATAATACTCTGTAATACAATAATACCATACAATCTACCAGAATTATAGCAGATTTGAGAAAATAATCAAAGGAGGAAAATTATTTTGAAAGAGAAATTAATCAAATGGCGCCAATTTCTCCATGAGCATCCTGAAAGTGCTTTTGAAGAGGTGAAGACGGCTGAATTTATTTCGAAAAAGCTCCGAGAAATGAACATTGATGTAGTGGAAAATGTTGGCAAAACAGGTGTAGTCGGTACATTAAAAGTAGGAGATGGAGATGAAGTAATAGGTCTTCGTGCAGATATGGACTGTATTAATATGGAAGAGAAAACAAATCTTCCTTACGCATCAAAGATTCTAGGAAAGATGCATGGATGCGGTCATGACGGACATGTGGCGATACTTTTAGGAGCTGCAAAATTACTCTCAGAAAGGAGAAACTTCAATGGAACAGTACGCTTCGTATTTCAGCCTGCAGAAGAACCAGGATATGGTGCGAAGGCCATGATAGAAGATGGATTATTTGAACGCTTCCCCATGAATGAAATTTACGGATTACATAACGATCCTAGCATTCCAGCAGGTACGATGAAAACCAGGAAGGGTGGGATTTTAGCAAGCGAAGACAACTTCATAGTTAAAATAAAAGGCAAAGGCTCTCACGCATCGAGTCCTCATCTGGGAGTGGATCCTTTAGTTATTGCGTCTCAAATTATTTTAGGATTTCAAACCATCGTTTCTAGAAATGCCAGCCCTTTGGATAATATAGTAATTTCTTGTACAGAACTTCATACAGATGGAGTAAGAAATGCCATACCATCCAATGTGGAAATCAAAGGAGATACTAGAAGTTACTCTTCTAAGATGCAAGAGCTCATGGAAACTAGGATGAGAGAAATAGTTAAGGGAGTATGTGAGATGAACAGCGCAGGTTGGGAATTTGAATATACTCACGAATTTGCGCCTACTATAAACTGGGAAGAATGTGTACCGTATGTAGTAGAAGCTGGTGAAAATATTTTAGGAAAAGAAAATGTAGATGCCGAATGTAATCCTTGGATGGGCTCTGAAGACTTCGGAAAATATTTGGAATACATTCCAGGGGCTTTCCTATTTTTCGGAAGTGGAAAAGAATCAGATAATAGCATTCCACTTCATAATTCTCTCTACGACTTCAATGACGACATTTTAGTACCTAGTGCAGAATTTTTTGCTGAATTGATAAGATTGAGATTACTCAAATAAATAACATAATCGGAAACATGTAAAACTCGCAAAAACTATGCGAGTTTTTTCTTGCTACAATAAAATAATATCGTTTTCCCAAATTCGTTGACTATTCAATTTAAAACCATTATCATAAAAGTAACACATTTAAAGGAGGGTATCAAAATGACAGATCAAAAGAAAACGTCAGGTTTTTTGGGTTGGGTAGAACGAGTAGGGAATAAAATCCCCCATCCATTCATGCTATTCTTGTACTTATTACTTTTTGTAGGTTTTGTATCGCTAGCGCTTAACTTGATGGGTATCGGAGAAGTAAATCCGTCTACAGGCGAAGCTTTTGTAATCAAAAGTATTTTCTCTGGGGAGGGAATGACTTATGCACTGACTAATATGGTTAAGAATTTTGTAGGCTTTGCACCACTGGGATTGATTTTGACTATGACATTAGGTCTCGGACTTGCAGAAGATGTGGGCTTTATGGGTGCATTTATGAAAAGTACCATATTGGGTGCTCCTGATTGGGCAGTTGTATTCATGGTAATGTTTATTGGGATTTGTGGAAACATAGCCTCAGACGCAGCTATTGTAATTATTCCTCCCCTTGCTGGGATAATATTTATGTACTTAGGCAAACATCCTTTAGCAGGTATCGCAGCAGGATATGCAGG
>JAAZCH010000120.1 GCA_012513395.1 Tissierellia bacterium | reverse complement strand
GGAAAGTCAAATCCAAATTTAACAGTACCGTATATCAAAAATGCAAATACCACTAAAAAAGCAATACCCGCTCTAATTAACGCAGGTGTAAATTTTGGAACATCTTCGTCAAAGGCTTGGTACTTAGATGTCATTCCATACATAACTGATTTAGTTGGGTCTTTCTTAATTTTATTTGCATAAAACATTAAATATACGTAGCTGGCAAGTAAAATAACTACAAAAGATATTGCTCTATACCATAATCCTGAATATATGGGTAGTTCTGCAATACTGTGGGCAATAGCAGTAAATAGCGGGTTAGTCATAGCTGCGCCAAATCCAGCACATGCTGCTAGCATTACTATAGACGCCCCTGTTACTACATCATATCCCAATGCCAAGACCAAAGGTATTACCATCGGCAAAATTACTACACACAACTCCCACATACTGGTAAATGCCACCTGTGTTCCAATTACTGCCATAAGTACGAAGGATACTACATAAAAATGAGTATTTCTCAATTTGTATGCCAATATCTTCAAAGAAGTTTCCATCAATCCAATGCCATTCACAACTCCAAAAGCTGCTCCTGCAAAGAATATCATCCCCATCAAACTAGCTGCATTTCTAAACCCATGGTAAAAGGATAGGAAAAAAGTCGTAATTCCCACATTTTCTTTGTCCACAATTCTATAAGATAAAGGATCCACAATAGTTCTGCCTTCAAACTCCACTCTATCGTAAATTCCACTGGGAACAAAATTAGCAACTATGGTTACAATAACCAATATTATCAAAAGCAACGTAAAGGGGTGTAATTGTTTTTTTCTTTAGTATTTTCCATGCTCCACCTCTTTTTATTTATACTTATCTTTGTTTTTCATTATTTGCGCCATTACATTAATCATAGTCATAGCAGCTAATCTAGTTGTAATTGCTGTAGGGTCATATTGTGGAGCAACTTCCACCAAATCAAATCCAATTACTTCAACTTTTGCACAAATTCCATCAATTAGTTCTGATACTTGATCATAATATAATCCTCCTGGCGAAGGTGAACCTACTCCTGGTGCAATTGACATATCATATCCATCAATATCTATGGACAAGAAATATTTTCCTGGCTCAGTTATTTTATCTAAAACTGATTGAACTCCATTTTCATGAACTTCTTTCGATGTAACTAAAGTAGAGCCGTATTCCATAGCGTCCATGAAGTCTTCTCTTCTACTGGAACCTAATCCTCTCAAGCCTATTTGATACATTTTACCTATGTGATCCATTTCAGATAATCTTCTCATAGGACTTCCATTTCCTAAAGTTTGAGGTCCTACATTGTTAGTCCAGTCCAAATGAGCGTCGATTTGAATTATATTTATCGTCTCACCAAAATGTGACAGCGCTCTACCAGTCGGTATAGTTATGGAGTGGTCTCCTCCCATGATCGCAGGTATAGCTCCTTTTTCAAATATTTTTCTTACTTTTTCTTCAATTGCATCGAAGGAAAATCCAATATCTCCGTGTAATACGTCAGCATCGCCACAGTCAACTATTTTAATTGGAGCTGCAAGTACCTGCTCATCTTTTTCTGGATCATAAAATCCAGCTCCACCTCTAGCATAATGTGTAGAAACTTCTCTGATTCTTCTAGGTCCCAATCTGGTTCCTGACAAGAATCCAATGCCTGTGTCGTATGGAACTCCCATAACTGCAATATCTGCATCTAGTTTATCCATATCCTCACATATTGGGTATTTTGCAAAGGAACAAATCCCTGTAATCGGTCTATTTAAGTACTCTCTTTCCATAATTCT
>JAAZCH010000119.1 GCA_012513395.1 Tissierellia bacterium | reverse complement strand
GCTGAAGAAGCAGCTAAGCTATGTTTCGTTGAAAAGTTTGGAGAAGAAAAAGCCAAGACAGTAAAAATAGATAATCCTATTCCTAATTCTAGCCCAAAGAAATTTGAAATTGATTGTTTAATCAACGAACAAGAAGCATATATAAAAGGTGGTCTAACTCAAAGAAAGGGCTTTTAAACAACCATCAAACCATATTTATGTACAGTAAAATTTCAAACTATAAATTTAATGTACTACTAGAAGACTATTCTGCAACAACTAACATAGATCAAATCATGCAGGAAAGAGTTAGATCAGAAAACAATAAAACAACATATAAACGCGATGAAAATGGTGTTCCTGTATTAGCATCCCCTAAAAAAGGGGTTCCATTAAGCGATGTTTGGGATATTCCTTTTCTAAATCCTAAAGCCAAAGAACGTGTTGGATATCCAACCCAAAAGCCATTAGCTCTATTAGAGAGAATAATAGAAATTAGTACAGATAAAGGTGATATAGTATTAGACCCATTTTGTGGTAGTGGCACTTCCGCAGTTGCTAGTTCATTATTGGAAAGAGATTATATTGGATTTGATATGTCAGAAGAGGCTGTTGAGATTTCTCGACAACGAATTAAAAATCCAATTAAATCTGAATCAAATCTTCTAATAAATGGTATAAGCACGTATAATACAAAATCTGAATCTGAGTTATCCATATTGAAGTCGTTAGACGCTACCATTGTTCAAAGAAATCGTGCAGTCGATGGGTATTTAAAGTATAACTTTGAAGATAAGCCAATTCCAGTTAGAATTCAAAAACCAGAAGAAACTATCGATGAAATTATTTGGTTGATGAACTCAAACAAAAAGACCAAAGATTCAAAACTGAAAATTATAGTTAAAACAGCTGTTGTAGGACTCTTTGAATCAACTAATATTCCTGATGATTTTGTCATCCTTGAAAGTCACACCTTCTCAATACAAAATATTATTAAAAAATTGAATGAAAATTTGTAAAACACAAAAACCAACTTTCTCCAGATTAAAAAATCTGATTAAGTTGGTTTTTTATTATATATGCTGCTCGGGAATATCGATTTTACCCGATATTATCACCAGATTTCATCTCATAATCATTCGATATTATTCCTTCTTCTATTTTCCACGCATCCTTGGTTTAATTTATGAAGAACGTTTTTCAAATCATTTGAGTAATTATTTTATTTTGCTTTCAATATTACTCATAAAATTTTAATAATTAGAAAGATGTTCATCATCCCAGAAAAGAAGTGACCCATTCCATCGAGATTCCTTCAATTTCGTAGCCTTCTCGTACTATCTTGGATTATTTATTTTATCCTTCTTAAGGCGTAATATAAACTTAAAATTTAATTCAAAACATCACCTTCATCGAAGCCAGCTTATCGAAGTTAAGGAGAGGCTAGTCCTGCACCATGGGTCGCTACATCATCTTTAGTGGTTAAGGGATAACCCAGAATATGTAGGTGAAAAATAATTCCATCCTAGGTCTAATTATAACCACATTAAATATACTCCATTTCTTTCTATCTCACCCGATAATTTCTTTAGTAACAAAAAAACATTACCCTTATAGTCATCTTGTCAACTCACTATTATTTCGCCAACCATCTTATCAACTCACTTATTCATCGGCGATATTTGCTGATGACTTTTTAAATTCATCATTCTTGGATAACTTCCCTCAAAGCAAAAATCCGTGATTATCCTTCCGGCTTAGAACCAGACCCCAAATCACGGAAAGCCTTTATTTACTTATCTAATTACACTCTTACTTATCTACCCTTGACATCAATACCACCGTCTCAACATGAGCAGTATTGGGAAACATATCCACTAGCCCTGCCCTCTCTACCCTGTATCCATCTAGTAAGGCTATATCCCTAGCCTGAGTTACTGGATTACAAGATACATAAACAATCTTCTCGGGGCTAATTTCTAGAATTTTT
>JAAZCH010000118.1 GCA_012513395.1 Tissierellia bacterium | reverse complement strand
ATGTGATCCATCCACTTTTCGTCTACAACTTGAAGAAGAACCACCCTTTCCACCTCTCTGAATGTGTCAGGTGGGAATTGATCTTCTCTTTCTGAGTATTTTCTTTGGGCCAATTCTAAGACTTTTTCTTTTAGTTCGTCAGAGTTTTTTATATCTTTTAGTATATTAAATTCTGGCGCACTAAATCCAAAAACTTCTTCCAAAACTCTATTAAGTCCATCGTAATCCTTTAGGGACTCTTCCAGTTTTCCTGAAATATAAAAGTCTATTTCGTCGGAGATTATTCCACTAATCATATTTTGGATATCGTCTCTGATATCTTCTCCGTCTAAAACTTTTCTTCTCTCCGCATAAATAATTCCCCTTTGTTTGTTCATAACGTCGTCGTATTTTAAGACGTTTTTACGAACAGCAAAGTTATTGGACTCTACTCTTCTTTGGGCAGTTTCTATTAATTTCGTCAAAATTGGATTCTCGATGGATTCTGTCTCTTCAACTTGGGACTTGTCCATGACGTCTTTGAATCTTTCTCCTGCGAAAAGTCTAATCAAATCGTCTTCTGCAGAGATATAAAATTTAGAAGAACCTGGGTCTCCTTGTCTTCCTGCACGTCCTCTTAGCTGATTGTCAATTCTTCGAGATTCGTGTCTCTCTGTACCGATAATGTGAAGTCCGCCAGCTTCTATAACTTTTCTAGCGTCTTCTTTTAAATCTTTTTCATAGTTTTCTACTATATTTTTGTAAGCCTCTCTGGCTTCTAGTATTTCTTCATCTGCAGTATCTGCGAAACTGTCTACGTGTTCTAGGACTTCTTCAGTATATCCTTTTTTCTTCATTTCCATTTTAGCCAAATGATCAGGATTCCCACCTAGAACGATGTCAGTACCTCTACCAGCCATATTGGTCGCTATTGTCACTGCGCCAAATCTACCTGCTTGGGCTACTATTTCAGACTCTTGTTCGTGGAATTTTGCGTTTAATACATTATGGGGTATTCTTTCTTTTTTAAGCATGCTCGATAGCACTTCGGATTTATCAATGGAGACAGTACCTACTAGAACCGGTTGTCCCGTAGCGTGTCTTTCTCTTATATCTTCTATTACCGCCAAAAATTTTCCATATTCGGTGGAATAAATCCCATCGTTTTCGTCTACTCTTATTACCGGCTTATTAGTGGGTACTTCTACGACGTCTACATTGTAGATTTCTCTAAACTCTTCTTCTTCAGTCTTGGCAGTACCTGTCATACCTGATAGTTTTTTATACATTCTAAAGTAATTTTGGAATGTAATAGTAGCCAGTGTCTTGGATTCTTTTTTGATTTCCAGACCTTCTTTAGCTTCGATAGCTTGGTGAAGTCCTTCTGAATACCTTCTGCCCAACATCATTCTACCTGTAAATTCGTCTACGATTATTATTTCTCCATCTTTTACGACATAGTCTACGTCTCTTTTCATATTGGAGTTAGCTTTTAGCGCTTGTTTAATATGGTGGGCGATTTCTAAATTTTCAGAGTCTGCCAAGTTTTCTATATTAAAAAATTCCTCCGCTTTTCGAACGCCATTGTCGGTTAGTGATGCAGTTTTAGCTTTCTCGTCTATTAAATAGTCTACAGTTTCCTCTTTAAATTCTCTATCAAAGGGATCCACTGTCTTTTCACTTTCTTCTATTATTCTAGAAGATAATCTCTTGGCAAATGTATCTGCTCTCATGTAAAGTTCAGTGGATTCAGAACCTTGGCCAGAAATGATTAAAGGCGTTCTAGCCTCGTCTACTAATATGGAGTCCACCTCGTCAACTATGGCAAAATTCAAATCTCTTTGAACCATTTCCTCTTTGTAGATGACCATATTGTCACGAAGGTAGTCGAAGCCAAATTCGTTATTCGTTCCATATGTGATGTCGAAATTGTAAGATTCTTTTCTCTCATTTGCTTTCATGCCGTGGACTATAGTTCCTACTGTAAGTCCCAAAAATTCGTAAACTTTTCCCATCCACTGTCTGTCACGAGTGGCCAAGTAGTCATTAACCGTTACTATGTGAACGCCTTTTTGTGGAAGGGCATTCAAATAAGCAGCCAAGGTAGCCATTAAGGTCTTACCTTCACCCGTTCTCATCTCCGCTATCCTACCTTGGTGAAGAATAACCCCACCTTGTAGCTGAACTCTATAATGTTTCATTCCTAAAACTCTATAGGAAGCTTCTCTACAAACTGCGAAAGCCTCTGGAAGTATATCGTCCAAAGTTTCTCCACTGCTTAGTCTTTGTCTAAATTCATTCGTCTTATTTTTTAAATCCTCGTCGGAGAGTTTTGCCATCTCCGGCTCCAAGGATTCTATTTTGTTGACAATTGGATCTATTCTCTTTAATTCCTTATCGCTATACGATCCAAATATTTTGTCAAAAAATCCCATGCGCATCCCATCCTTTTTTAATTCACTTTATCTATATTCGTTTATTTTCCCGTTTTCAAAAAATCATTATATCATATACATTCCGTGCACTCTTTACAAAATTGTTACCAAAATTATTTACTACTTATTATATATACCCTAAAAGACAAGTATAGAATAATCTAAACAGGTTTTACCCCATTTAAAAAACTAAAACACAATTTATTCAAAAAAGAGAGGCTGATATTCCTCTCTTAAAAAATTTATAAATAAATTATTTTCCTTCAGCTATGGGTTCTACGTATGAACATTCCTTGTTGGAACACTTATAGTTTTTCCCTCTAGCAGTTGTAGGTTCTGTTAGTAAAGAACCACATACAGGACATTTTTTCTCTATAGGTTTACCCCAAGATACGAACTCGCATTTTGGATAATTTGAACAGCCATAAAATACTCTGCCCTTTTTGGATCGTCTTTTTATGATTTCTCCATCGTCACAATCTGGGCATTTGATTCCAATTTTTTCCAATAACGGCATTGTGTTTCTGCAGTCTGGAAAATTAGGACATGCCAAGAATTTTCCAAATCGTCCCATCTTGATGACCATATTCGCCCCACACTTTTCGCAAATTTCATCAGTCACTTCAGGTTCGATTTCAATTTCTTCCATTTCATCTTCAGCGAACTTAAGTTTTTTCTCAAAATCTTCGTAGAATTCGTTAATTACTTCCTTCCAATTTTCTTCGCCTATGGAAATCTTGTCCAATTCTTGTTCCATTCTAGCGGTAAATTCCTTGTCAGTAATCATAGGGAAGTATTCATTTAAAAGATAATTTACAGTAAGTCCCAATTCCGTAGGCACAAACTTTTTGTCTTCTACTTCTACGTAATTTCTCCTAGTAATCGTATAGATTGTAGGAGCGTATGTGGAAGGTCTACCAATTCCTAGTTCTTCCAAAGTTTTAATTAGACTAGCTTCTGTATATCTCGGTGGTGGATTCGTAAAGTGTTGTTCGTCAATTAGCTTTAACAACTCTAAAATCTCGCCCTTTTCCAGCTTAGGAAGCATGTTTTCTTCTTTGTCTTCGTCTGCCTTTCTCTTAAGAATTAAAAATCCATCGAAAGTCAAATGTGATCCACTAGCTCTAAATACTTGTTCATTGGAGTGAATAGATGCACTTACTGTATCGTATTTTGCACTTTCCATTAAAGAAGATAGAAATCTCTCCCAAATCAATTTATACAATTTGTATTGGTCATTGGTGAGGAATTCTTTTATTTTTAAAGGAGTGTCAAATACATTCGTAGGCCTAATACATTCGTGGGCCTCTTGTGCCCCTGCTCCAGATTTATATTTTCTAAAGGTATTTGCATACTCTTTTCCGTATTTTTCTACTATATAACCATAAGCTTGGGATTTTGCAGTCTCCGAAATATTGGTAGAGTCCGTTCTCATATAAGTTATCAAACCCGTAACTCCGCCTTCTCCGATTGCTATACCTTCGTAAAGTTGCTGAGCCACCATCATGGTTTTTCTTCCTGCAAAATTAATATATCTAGACGCTTCTTGTTGCAATGTAGAAGTAGTAAATGGAGGTCTAGGATTTCTAGTTCTCGTGCCTAATTTTACATCTGCCACTTTAAAATTCTTTTTGTCCAAAGAAGATATGACTTTTTCCACTTCTTCTTTTTTCTTAAGCTCTACTTTGGTTTCCTTGCCGTTTTCTACGACACCATAGTAACTGCTTTTGAATTCTCCACCAGCAGATTTAAGCATTGCATCCAAGGACCAATACTCTTCAGGTATGAAGTTTTCAATTTCTTCTTCCCTGTCACAAATTATTTTAACTACTGCAGATTGTACTCTACCCGCACTAAGTCCTCCCTTAACTTTTTTCCAAAGTATAGGAGATATTTGATATCCCACAAGTCTATCTAAAATTCTTCTGCCTTGTTGGGCATCTACTAAATCTTTATCTATTTTTCTAGGAGTTTTGATAGCTTCCTTTACCGCTTCTTTGGTAATTTCATTAAAGCTAACTCTGTTCGCAGCATCTTCATCAAGACCTAAAATATAAGCCAAGTGCCAAGAAATAGCCTCTCCTTCTCTATCATTATCCGTCGCCAACAATATCTTGTCAGAACCTTTGGCTTCCTTTTTGAGATCCTTTATTACAGGGCCCTTACCCCTAATGTTAATGTATTTTGGTTCAAAGTTGTTCTCAATATCCACTCCTAAAGTAGATTTGGGAAGATCTCTGATATGTCCAACGGTGGCAACCACCTTATAATTCCTACCTAGCATTTTCTTAATCGTCTTTGCTTTAGTAGGAGATTCCACTATTACTAAATTTTTTGCCATTTCCACCATCCTCGGATTGTAAAATATCATATTTCATCTATTAAAGCAATTAAATATTTAATATTTCTAAATAATTTGGGGAGGGTTTGCGTCTTTTCCTTGAATTATTTGGATAAAAATTACAGATACAAAAATAATAGCACATCCCATTAATTCCCTAGAAGTTAAAACATCTCCCACTATCAACCACGCAAAAATCGCTGCAAAAACCGATTCCATACTTAGTATCAAAGCTATGCTCAAATCATCCAGGTGACTTTGGGCGAAGGATTGTAGAGAAAATGCCACGCCACTGGAAAAAACACCTGCGAATAATATAGAAGGAAGAGCGCCAAGAATCATCTCCCTAGTTACGCTTTCGGTACTAAAAGAAATCACGTTGCATAAAATAGCCCCGAAGATAAATCTAAACATGGTGTATTTAAAACTTTCCACAGCTTT
>JAAZCH010000117.1 GCA_012513395.1 Tissierellia bacterium | reverse complement strand
TTCAACTACCACTGTCTTTCAGTTTTAAACTTCTTTTAATTCCTACAACTGCAATAATCCCAAATAATATCCATCTGTAAATCGAGGTAAATAAATCGTGATTCTTTGTCATTATGTAGGTAAATATAGCCAGTAGAAAAAGGCATATAATTATGACGGGTAAACTAAAGAAATTTTTAAATTTTATATTAATGATTGTAGCCAATAACGGAAGTGTAATAAGCAATATTATTTTTTTAAAATCCACAAAAAAATCTAGTCCATATCCAGCAAAAACAATCAGTGTAATAGGTATTACTAAAATTAAAAATTGTGTAAGTATTTTCTTAAAATCTAAATTTGTCATGTTATTTAACATCTCCTCTACTCAAATTATACCAGTAAAGATATACTTTATCCCCAATTTCTGCTAAAATTATCCTATGTGAGGTGGGATATGGATTTTAAATTACCTAAATATAATGCGCCGAATTGGCAAGATGAAAAAATTATTAATTCATCAGATGTGAAATTATCTCCAGCAAAAGGAGATGGGATTTTGCCTGATGGATTTTATTTAACTAGCATTTATCCAGAATACTTAAAACTAAATGGACAATGGATATTGGTGGAGGATAATACTCCTTTTACACTTCTTGTGGTGAAAGATAAAAAAATTATTCCTACAGAAGCAGAGAGTATAAAAAAGGGAGATTTGGTGGTGTGTGCAAATACCTCTGATGGCTCTATGGGATTATTCGCAAATGAACATCCCTTCGACGGACTGGAGTACAATTTCGATTTACTTTCCTATGACGTTTCAGGCTCTGAAAAATACGACAAGATGGTAGCTATTTTAGAAGCGGAGAAAAACAACGAAAATGGTTATATCATTTGGGTCTTGGGACCTGCTGTGGTTTTCGATTACGACACGCGAGTGGCGATTTCTGAACTTATCGAAGAAGGATATGTAGATTGCATCATGGCAGGAAATGCCATGGCGACTCACGATCTCGAAGGCGGATATTTGGAAACTGCCCTTGGACAAAATATTTACACCCAAGAATCCATGCCCAATGGACATTACAATCACCTAGATACCATAAACGAAGCTAGACGACTTGGGAGTATTGAAGCTTTTGTGGAATCTGGAGAAGTGGAAGATGGACTGATGAAAAAACTTATCGAAAAGAAAATCCCTTACGTCTTAGCGGGATCTATTCGAGATGATGGACCATTGCCCCCAGTTTATGCAGATTCTTTCGATGCTGTTTTGGCTATGGAAGAAGAATTAAAAAAGGCCACACTTGTAATCACCCTTGCGACTCAGCTACATTCAGTGGGAGCAGCATCTATGGTGCCTTGTTACCGAGTGGAAAATGGAAATATCAGACCTGTTTATGTCTATTCCATCGACGTTTCAGATTACTCGACAGCTAGCGTTATGCGAGTTAGGGACAATTACGGAGTGGAATCATTTCTCACCAATGTCCAAGACTTTTCATATATTATGAAACAAAAACTAATCAAATAGGGGGCAGTTATGTTTAAACCAGAAAAATTTAAAGAACCAGATTTCAATCAAGAAATGTTTTTAAACGCTCCCGATGCAAAATATATAGAAGTGGAAATCGACGGAGTAGCGCCAGATAATTTCCACGCAATGAGCATCTATCCAGAATATTTTAAAGTGAATGGCAAATGGCTGGGAGTTTCAGAAAGCAGAATGGACACAGTTCCAGTAGTGCGAGATGGATTAGTGGAAGTATTGGAATTTAGAAATTTAAAAATCGGAGACAAGGTAATAGTAGGCAGGACGGAAGATGCAAGCGAGGGAATTTATCTCTACACAGACGGATTTAACGCAGATGACGGACACTTCGAGATGTTCCAATTTAGAAGTGGACGAACCCGTGAGACAGCATTTTCCAAAGACTACGACGAACTAGCCCAGATTATGAAATACGAACGAGCTAACAAAGGACATATCGTTTGGGTCTTAGGTTCAAGCATTTCCATGGACGACCGAACGAGATTTAATTTTTCTCAAATTATAAAATCTGGATATGTAAATGCAGTAATTACAGGAAATACCATGGCGACGGTGGATTTGATGAAAGGGTTAAAATCTGACAATCCATTTGTCCAAGAAAGGGCCAGTGATTCTAGAACAGAAACCCTCCAAGACTATATCACCATTTCCAAAGTGCGGGAAAAGGGAAGTATAAAAAAGGCAGTTAAAGATGGAATAGTAGAAGATGGAATTATGAAAACTTTGGTGGATTATAATATCCCCTTTGTAATTGCTGGCTCCATAAGAGACAGATACAAACTTCCAGAAACTTACAACAACGCCTACGAAGCCCAAGACGC
>JAAZCH010000116.1 GCA_012513395.1 Tissierellia bacterium | reverse complement strand
AGTAATGAGTTAGTAGATTTAAATGTAGTAGAAGATATAGATGAAATAAAGGAGTTACTGAAGATAGGCTTTCAACACCACCAACAAGAAGTCTTTGGTATGCTAATCTATGATAGTAATGAAAAGATAATTGGAGCTGAAGAGCTTTTTAAAGGGTCTACAGATGCTTCAATTGTAGACCTAAAGATTATGGCTAGAACATTGTTTAACTATCAAGATGTAAAAGGATTTGCAGTATTTCATAATCACCCTAGTGGAAATCCTTTAACCATAGTATAATAAATAATAGTAGTTAAAGTAGTTTAAGAGGAGATATTAAAGGGATATTTTACTTTAAATAAAAATTAACAAGGTTTATAATTTGTAGTAGTTAAAGTATTTAAAGAGGTGGGAACATGTGAAGGTTCAAAGGATAGAAGTGGAGAATAAGCCGTATCCATTGTATTTATTACTAGATAAAGAATACCAGCTAATAGAACCAGTAATGAAATTTATTAAATACTTAGATAATACTGGTAAGTCTCCTAATACCATTAAGGCATACTGCTATCATTTAAAGTTGCTGTACGAGTTCATGGAACAGAGAGGTGTTATTCTTAATGATATTAACTTTGAGTTGTTAGCAGACTTCGTAGGTTGGTTGAGATATCCTTCAGCATCAAATGTAATTGATCTTCAGTCAAAAAAAGCCATAAGAGAAGAAACGACAGTGAATACAATTTTAAATGTAGTTATGAGTTTTCTTGATTATTTAAGTAGATTAGGAGAATTTAAATCAATTGATGTATTTAAACAAGCAAAGGGAAGAAATTTCAAAGGATTTTTACATCATGTTAATAAGGGTAGATACCAAAAGAATGTCTTAAAGTTAAGGGTTAAAAAGAAACAGATAAGAACATTGAGATCAAAGGAAGTTAAGCAAATTATTGATGCTTGTCATACGAAAAGAGATAAATTAATTTTAATGCTTATGTATGAGGGTGGTTTAAGAATCGGTGAAGTGTTATCGCTTAGGCTTGAAGATATTGTCACTTGGGACAATCAAATCCATTTAACACCTAGAGATGTTAATGTTAATGAAGCTTATATTAAATTAAGGAAGGAAAGAACAATACATGTGAGTAAAGAACTTATGTCACTTTATACAGATTACTTGATATATGAGTATAGTGAGGAATTGGAGCATGATTATGTTTTTATTTCCTTAAAAGAAGGCTATTTTGGGAAACCACTAAAGTACCAAAGTGTTCTTGATCTAGTTAGAAGAATAGTTAAAAGGACTGGAATAGAATTTACATCACATATGCTTCGCCACACTCACGCAACGCAGCTAATTAGGGAAGGATGGGATGTTGCGTTCGTTCAAAAGAGATTAGGTCACGCACATGTTCAGACAACGTTAAATACCTATGTTCATCTTTCAGATCAGGATATGAAAAATGAGTTTAATAAATACCTCGAGAGAAAGGAGCATAAGAAATGAATGCTTCTAGTAAAAGGAAAATTATTAGTCAGAGTGAGATTAGCAAAAAAATAGCTGTAATGAATGAAGAAATGCAAGGGTTTTGGGCTAATAATAGTTGGGATATAAGAAAATGTCCACATCCTTCTGCCATAGAATTAAGTAAGAATCCTGCTTTAAGGAATCGTTGGGTTCGTTTTGAACGTGTTAAAAATCTGTGGTTAAGAACAGAATTGAAATATTTTTATTTTTACCATTTAAACAATGGAATATGGAATGCAAAAACTGTCTGGATTAGAAAAGGAACAGTAATTAATAAAATGTTAGATTTCTTAGATTTAAAGTATCCTAGCATTACTTCAATTACTGAAGTTCCTATTGAAAAAGCAATGACGGAGTATAGAACTTATTTGACAAAACGGGGTGTTAGAATTACCACTACTAATTATAAGATTACTGCTAATCAAGAAAAAACACCTGTAAAAGCTAATTCCTACTATGTTACTAATCTAAAACAATTTATGGAGTTTTATGAGAACTTTTATTTTGATGGAGAGGAGTGGGATAAAGACGTTTGGGATAGACGTAACTTACCTTTGCCAGATGATAAGGTTAACCCAACACAATATGAATATACAATTAACTTTAAAGGGTTTCGGAATACATATTTTAAACAACTTGTAAAAAGATATTGTAAGTTGAGATTGAACGTGGATAGCTTTTCCTATGTAAGTGATATTGCCCAAAGACTTAAAGAGTTCTTTAATTTTCTGGACATGAAATTTAAACAAGTTCAGAGAGTACACCAATTAACGAGAGTGGAAATTGAAGCATATTTAAGTGAACTAAACATGATGGGAATAAAACCTAGTACAATAACTGGGAGGATCTCTATATTGGAAGGACTATTTAGTACCCTTCTTAGGCTAGAATGGGATGATGTTCCTTCCAAAATATTAATTTATTCTGAGGACTATCCGAAAATACCAAGAGCAAAACCACGCTTTATAGATGAATTCGTCCTAGAGCAATTGAACAGTCATCTTGATAAATTACCCGAATATATAGCTACGATGACTATGATTGTTCAAGAATGTGGAATGAGGATAAGTGAATTGTGCACCTTGAAAAAAGGCTGTCTATTAGAGGACAAAGATGGAGATTTCTTTTTAAAGTATTATCAATGGAAAATGAAAAAGGAGCATATAGTTCCAATATCTAAAGAGGTAGCTTTACTTATTAAAGTTCGGGAAGATAAAGTTTCAGAGGAATTTCCAGATAGTGAATACCTCTTTCCAAGAAAAGATGGATCGCCATTAAAACAAGAAACATTTAGAGGTGAGTTAAATAAATTAGCTTATGAGCAAAATATAGTGGATAAATCAGGTGAGATTTATAGATTCCATGCCCATGCCTTTCGCCATACAGTAGGAACAAGAATGATTAACAACGGGATGCCCCAGCATATTGTGCAGAAATTTTTGGGGCATGAAAGCCCAGAAATGACAAGCAGATACGCTCATATCTTTGATGAAACTCTAAAAAATGAATTTACTAAATTTCAGGAAAAACTGGTTACCAATAATGGAGATGTGCTTGATCTAGATGAAGATAATGAAGTCGATGATGTAGAGCTTCAATGGTTCAAGAAAAATATAAATGCACAAGTGCTTCCAAATGGTTATTGTAGATTGCCAGTAGTAGCAGGTGGTTGTCCACATGCGAATGCATGCTTAGATTGCACTCACTTCTGTACCAGTAAGCAATTCTTACCACAGCACGAAGAACAGTTAGAGCGTACAGAAGAGTTATTAGCCATAGCTAAGGATAAACAATGGCAAAGACAAGTAGAGACTAATAGCCGTGTTAAAGAGCGTTTAGAACAAATCATTGGAAGTTTGACGGGGTAATTATCAATGGATAAACAAGTTAGAAATACAACAGAAATTGTACGTTTGGCGAAGCAGAAATCAAAAAAGACAAGGGAAAAAGTAGACAAAGCGATTTCTAAATTTTCGATTGAAGGTAAAGTTATTAATTTTAATTCAATAGCAAAGGAAGCTAATGTTTCTAAATCATGGCTTTATAAGGAACACGATATTAGGCAAAGAATCGAATCCCTTCGTGAGCGTCAAATAACAGCAAATGTAGTCTCAAAACCCAAGAAAAGTTCTCGTTCGGAGGAAATCCTTATTAAAACCTTAAAAAGAAGAGT
>JAAZCH010000115.1 GCA_012513395.1 Tissierellia bacterium | reverse complement strand
TTTTGGGATTAATACGAAACAAGAAAAGTTGAATTTTGACGAGTTAAAGATCTGCAAAGTTTGTGGCTCTTATGGTCGTTATGAAGTTTATTTGGAATACACTGCTTTGAGTTTATTTTTTATTCCCGTTTTTAAATGGGGGAAGAAATATTTTGTAAAGGCCAGTTGTTGTGGGAGCATCTTTCAGATTTCAGATGAGTTGGGAAGAGATCTTGAATGGGGAAGGGTTTCATCAATTAGGGATGAAGATCTAATTTCCGTAAACACAAATTACTATCACCATCGAAGTTGTACAAATTGCGGTCACAAGCTGGAAGAGGATCATGTTTATTGTCCTAAATGTGGTACAAAAAATTAGTATTTATTGAATCTATCACATTAAAGGAGTATAATTCTATTTTGGAAGTGAAGAATTTATGAATAGAATTTTTAAAAAATTTAAAGATATTACATTAAACCCCCCACTGGTATTGACCATTGGGTTTGGAATTTTAATTTTTATAGGCTCCCTATTGTTAAATATGGGTTTTTTTACAAAATCTGGAGAGTCTATAGGATATATTGATGCCCTATTTACTGCTGGAAGTGCTTCTTGTGTAACTGGTCTTACTGTTGTAAATACTGCAACCCATTGGAATTTTTGGGGACATTTGGTTATTATTACCCTAATTCAAGTTGGCGGTTTAGGGATAATGACTTTAGCCATTTTATTCCCCATGGTAATGAGAAAGAGAATTGGACTAACAACTAGACAAATAATTAGAGAGCAATTAAACGTAGAGACTTTAAGTGGAATGGTAAAATTGTTGAAATACGTCATATTTTTTACTTTTGCCCTGGAAATTATTGGAGCGATTATAATGTCTATGGAGTTTGTTCCAACTTATGGACTAAAAAAAGGAATTTGGTTTAGCATCTTCCACTCCATCTCTGCATTTTGTAATGCGGGATTTGATATTACTGGAGATTCTATGGCTCCTTTTCAAAACAGTCTTCCTATTAATGTTTCAATTATCTCTTTAGTTGTAATTGGCGGTTTGGGATTTCAAGTTTCTTCAGAATTTATTAGTAAAAAGAGTATAAAAAAATTGTCCGTCCACGACAAATTAGTTTTGACAATGACTGGAATTTTAATTATAGGTGGAGCAGTAATTTTTTATTTAATTGAAAATACCAATCCAGATACATTAAAGGGTGTAGAGACTTTTCCAAAGATAATCCAATCCCTTTTTCAATCGGTAATCACAAGAACGGCAGGATTTTATAGCGTAGATACCTCGAGGATAAGGGATACATCAGCAGTTTTGATGATAATATTGATGTTTATTGGAGGATCTCCCGGATCCACTGCTGGGGGATTGAAGACGACGACTTTTGGAGTTTTATTGGCCTCTATGATTGCTACGATTAGGGGACATGAAAGTGTTGTAATTTTTAAAAAGAGAATTCCAAATTCTGTTATTTTAAAAGCCTTAGCTTTAGTTATGATCAGTATATTTTTAGTTATTGGAATTTCTTTTATTTTGACCATTACAGAGGAACACACTTTTTTAGACATTCTTTTTGAAGTTACTTCTGCTTATGCAACTGTGGGATTAACTAGGGGCATAACTACGGGTCTTACTGATGTAGGAAAGCTCATTATTACCTTGACTATGTATATTGGAAGAATAGGACCTCTCACTATGGCTTTCGCCTTTGGTAAGGGTTCAAAAAATTCGAAGTTGGATTACCCAGATGCAAATATAAGCGTGGGATAGGAGGATTATTATTATGGATGTGGATAGCAGCTTTTATAGGAATGATTATTAAATATTCAGAGATAATTATGATTATTAAATATAGAAAGAAAAATGAAGACGGAACTTATGTTGGTGGTCCAGCTCTTTATGTAAAAGAAGGGTTGGGGATACCAGCAGTAGGTGAAATTCTCGTTGCTTTAATGATTTTAGTTTGTCTATCGAGTACTATGATTCAATCAAATGTAATAGTTGAGAATGTAGTAAACATGATTCCTGCTGCAAAAAAATTTGTACCAGTAATTGCTATAATTAACGTGATTTTTGCTGGAATTGTAGTTGTAGGTGGAGTAAAGAGACTTGGCAATGTGGCTGAAAAGCTTATACCTTTTATGTCTATGTTTTACCTAATAGGAGCAATAATTGTAATTATAGCAAACTATAAGGGAATAATTCCGGCTATTCAACAGATTTTT
>JAAZCH010000114.1 GCA_012513395.1 Tissierellia bacterium | reverse complement strand
AGGAATACTAGCTGCAGAGCATACACCGATTTTTGATATTATTGGATATATATTCTATCCATTTACTCTATTAACAAAAGTTCCAGAACCACTTCTAGCTGCAAAAGCTATGGGACTTAGTATAGCTGAAATGTTTTTGCCTTCTCTATTAGTTACTGAAACTCCAATAATTACTAGATTTTTAGTTGCAATTGTAAGTGTATCAGAAATACTATTCTTCTCAGCTTCAATACCTTGTATCATGGCGACAAAGATTCCACTTACTATGGCGGATTATATAATTATTTGGATTCAAAGAGTAGTATTGACAATATTAATAACAGCACCGATATTGCATATAATTTTTTAAAGCTTAATTAGTAAAATTCGGGTAAAATTATTGAACTAAATAAAATAGAGAAAGGAGAAAGTATGAATTATAAGGATATTCAAGAATTGATTTTGGACGCAGATGATGTTACGGTAGGTGGAGGTTCTGCCTCTGCTTTATCTGGAGCGATGGCTTGTGGACTTATTGGAATGGTTTGTAAACTTTCTACTAAAAAAGATTACGGACTTCCAGCTGAAAAACAGTTAGAGTATGCAAAAGAATTGGAAGAAATCAGAGACCAACTCCTAGATGGAGTCGTTGAAGATGGTAATGCATATGGTGTGATCCGTGATGCTTATAAACTTCCAAAGGAAACAGAAGAAGAAATAGCAGCTAGAAAAGCAGCTATTGCACATGCTGGTGTAGTAGGAGCTACGACTCCTATGAACAATGCGAAGTTGTGCAGAAGAGTTTATGACATAGCTTTGGAATTAGAAGGAAAAACTAATCCTAATACTGATTCTGATATGCTAATCGGAAAAGAACTTGCTAAGATAGGTACCAATGGATGCTTGATGAATATAGAAGCTAATCTTCCTCTAGTTAAGGATGAGGAAAAGATTGCAGAATTTAATCAAGCGTTAGAAGAACTAAAAATATAATTTATGAGGTGTATATGTTAACAGACGTACAGATAGCACAAGAAGCGAAAATGCTTCCAATTGTAGATGTGGCTAAAAATTTAGGAATTGATGAAGATGATCTTATTCAATACGGTAAGTACAAAGCTAAGATAGATTTAAACGTATTAGAAAAACTAAAAGACAAAGAAGACGGAAAGCTGATTTTGGTAACTGCAATTAATCCTACTCCAGCAGGTGAAGGAAAAACAACTATGAATATTGGACTTTCCATGGGTCTTAATAAGATTGGAAAGAAAACAGTTACAACCCTAAGAGAACCATCTCTTGGACCTAGCTTTGGAGTTAAAGGTGGAGCAGCAGGCGGAGGATATTCTCAAGTAGTACCAATGGAAGACATTAACCTTCACTTTACTGGAGACTTCCACGCAATTACAACTGCTAATAACTTAATATCCGCACTTCTAGATAACCATATTCAACAAGGAAATATTTTGAATATAGATCCTAGAAGAATTGTGTGGAAAAGAGTTTTAGACATGAACGATAGAGCTCTTAGAAAAATCGTAATTGGTCTTGGCGGTAAACCAAATGGTGTTCCAAGAGAAGACGGATTCGACATCACTGTTGCTTCTGAGATTATGGCGATATTCTGTCTAGCT
>JAAZCH010000113.1 GCA_012513395.1 Tissierellia bacterium | reverse complement strand
TACTATCCGTAGAATTGTAGAGTTTTCTGAAGCCTTCCATAGAGGCATGAGTGGTATAGAGAAGTTTGTGGAAATAATGGATACAGGAATCGAAATATTCGATGAAGATGATGCAGTTGAACTAGAAAATGTCAAAGGCAAGGTCGTCTTCAATGGTGTCTCTTTTAGATATAATCCTGATGAAGAATATATATTAAAGGATTTAGACCTAAAAATTTCACCTGGAGAGAGGGTTGCCATAGTAGGTCCTTCTGGCTCTGGAAAAACTACAATAATAAACCTAATCCCTAGATTTTATGACCTGGATGAGGGTACCATTACTGTCGACGGAATAGACATAAGAGACGTAAAACTCCAATCTTTAAGAGGAAATATTGGAATTGTGCAACAAGATGTGTATCTATTTAATGATACGATTTTAGAAAACATTCGATACGGAAAACCTGATGCTACAAACGAAGAAATTTATGAAGCAGCAAAATTGGCAGGAGCTGATGAATTTATCGAAGAATTACCATTAAAATACAGCACGCCTGTCGGCGAAAGAGGTTTAAGGCTCTCTGGAGGACAAAAACAAAGGATTAGTATAGCAAGAGTTTTCCTAAAGAATCCTCCAATTCTGATTTTAGATGAAGCCACTTCCGCATTGGATAATAAGAGTGAGAAGATAGTTCAAAGATCTTTAGAAGAACTTTCTAAAGGCCGAACCACTATTACAATAGCCCATCGACTTACCACCGTTATCAACTCAGATAATATTATCGTATTAACCGATGATGGAATACAAGAAACAGGAACTCATAAAGAACTCATGAAAAAACAAGGTATGTATTACAATTTATATACCCAAGGGTTTAAATCCTTTGATGAGCCAATGGAATTTAAAAAAGCTATGGAATAATTTTTCTCCATAGCTTTTATTTTTTTAGCTTTTTGATTATATCTGTTACACTTTCTTGTTCAATAGACTTAGGATTAAACTTTAATAAGTCAAATACTTTTTGTATAATTATTCCGGTAAATATAGCAATAACTATCGTAGCTACCCCAAAATTTCCACCTATTAGATAACCAACAATTATTGCAATGACTTCAATTATGGATTTCACATAACCTACCTTTACATGAATCTTCCTAGATACAGCCATGACAAATGAATCTCTAGGTCCTGAACCTAATCCTACACCCATATAAAAATAATATCCAAATCCTGTAATTATCATTCCAATCAATGTAAACATCAAGCCGTTAAATAAATTGGTTTGAACTTTTAATAATCCTAAGTTTATATTAATTTGCATAAAATTACCAGTTAGAAGAGCATTCGCAATTGTCGCAATCCCCAACTTTTCTTTCATCAATATTCCCAATGTTAACATCATCAAAGAAACAGAGATGAAGGCAGTACCAATTTTAACATTAAAAACTTTACTAAGTCCATCGTGTAATACGTTCCAACCATCTAGCCCTAGTCCATTAAAGTAAAAAAACGTAAGACCAACTCCACAAAGATACAAACCAAATACTAATAAGATTAGTCTGACAATTAAATTTTTTTCGTGCATAAAAACCTCCTATAAAATTTATCAATCTATAAATACTTCCTCTGCGCCATCTACTTCTTCAAGTTTTACTCCAACATTTTCACTCCTAGAGGTTGGAATGTTCTTTCCTACGTAATCAGGTCTAATAGGAAACTCTCTATGACCTCTATCTATCAAAGCAACTAATTGTACCCTAGCAGGTCTACCTAACTCCACGATGGCATCCAAAGCAGCTCTAGTGGTTCTTCCAGTATAAATTACATCGTCCACAATAATTACGTTTTTGTGATCCACGTCTATATCTGGAAGATTAATGTTTTCCAATTCAATATTTAACATCTTCAAATCATCTCTAAAATTTCTAATATCTAATTTGTAAACAGGTATTTCAATACCCTCTATTCCTAGAATCTTTTTTTGTAACCTAAGAGCCAGTTCATATCCTCTGGTAACTACTCCCAAAAAAATAATATCATCATAGTTTTCATTTCTTTCTAGAATTTCGTGAGAAATCCTAGTTATTGCTCTTTTAATTTCATCGGCATTTAATATTTTCTTCATCGTCTAATCCTCCCTAATATGTCTTCAAATTCCTTTGGAATAGCACTTTCAAAATGCACTCTTTCCATTGTCCTTGGATGGTTGAAACTTAAGTAATAAGCATGAAGCAGTTGAGTTTTTATTTTGAACTCATTTTCCCTTCCATAAATTAAATCTCCTACAACAGGATGGTTTATGGAGCTTAGATGTACTCTAATTTGGTGAGTTCTACCAGTTTCCAATTTTACTTCAATAAAAGAATAATCTTCATAGGTTTCTATAGGATTTACCTTGGAAATAGCAGGTTTTCCATTTTTATAATTAATGGCAAATTTAATTCTAGTTTTTTCATCCCTTCCTATGGGTTTATCTATAATCAAATTATTTGTGATTCTCCCGTGAACCAAAGCTTTATACAGTCTATCTACTTTGCCTTCAGAAAATTGAGATACCAATGAATTATAACTTTCATCAGTTTTTGCAATTACCACTAATCCAGATGTATCCTTATCCAATCTATGAACTATTCCTGGTCTAATTGAATCCATATTTCCAAGACTTTCATATCTATACAATAATCCATTTACCAAAGTATTCATTTCTAAGGAGTTTGTAGGATGAACGATCATATTTTTAGGCTTATTTATTACTGCAACAAACTCATCCTCGTAAATGATATCTAAATCCATTTTTTCTGGTTGTATTGTAATTTTTTCTTCTTCATAACGAAAAACGATTAAATCTCCTTCGTTTACTTGATAACTAGATTTAACCGTATTCCCATTTACTACAACCAATTTTTGGTCAATTAAATTTTTGAAAAAATTTCTAGAAAAATCAAATTTTTCTGAAAGATATTTGTCGATTCTAATATTATCTTCCTTGGATCTTATTTCATATCGCACCGAATCACCCTTTAGAGTCTAGAAAAATGATGTGAATCATCAGCATTATTGCTCCAATTACGATAAAAGAATCTGCAACGTTAAATACTGCAAAATCGTATCTATTCATAATTCTTACGCTAATAAAGTCTACAACATAATCCAATCTCATTCTATCGATAAAATTTCCTATGGTTCCACCCAGTACAAAAGACAGAGAAACTATTAGCCAAGTCGACATCTTTTTGTAATGAAATAAAAATAGGTATAACAATGCTGCCACGCTAATAACCGTAACAACTATAAATAGCCACTTTTTGTTTTGCAAAATTCCAAAAGCTGCTCCCCTATTTTCTACATACACAAAAGACAGCAACTCCTCCACAATTACCAAAGGCTTACTACCCTTAATAAATTCCACTACTAAATATTTCGTGAGTTGATCTAATAAAATGCACACACTCGTAATTATAAAAGCCAACATATATTATATTTTCTCCATCTATATAAACCCTATTCGGGATAAAAAATTTTAAGTTTTATTCGTTCTTTCTTAGTTAATCCGTCTATTGATGATATTTTAAATCTGCCCTTTCCCCTAACTGAAATTAAATCATTTTCAGAAATACTTTTAGATGCTTTGGATTCTTCCTTGAAGTTTACTTTTACTAAATTAGATTGGACTAACTTTTGCGAATCACTTCTAGATAAATTAAAAGCTTCGCCAATAATAGCATCCAGTCGCATACTTGAAGCTATTATATCTTTATATACTCCAATTTCTTCAATTTTACCTAGTTCATTTATGGGAATAGATTTAACTTCGACATTTTCTCTTTTTATTTTCTTAAGATTAAATAAGACATAATCTGATATGTCTTTTGAAAGGGCTACTTTAATAGAATTTTTAAAAAATCCAATATCTCCTACCTTGTCTCGGACTATTCCTAATCCTAATATACTTCCCAATACATCCTTGTGTTGTATATTGTCTAAATTGCCTTTTATTTCAATAGGAGAAATATGTGAATCTTTATTTTCTTCATAAAAATAATACCAACTAAATATGCTTATAATTTGTCTTTCTGCATTTTCGAATCCGCCGTCTATCACATATCCAATATCTTCAAATCGATTAAGTATAGATTTCGCCAACTCAATTAAGTTAGGCTCAAAAAAATCAGTATAAGTCACATTATGTCGGTTTAATGTGTTTTCAATTAAGTCGAGTACCCTCTTCATGCTCTTAAGTTCTTTTTCACCAGAAACGTGAAAAAGATACTCTTCTTTATTAATAATCATATATTACCAGGGAAATACGCCCTTTTCTTGTAATTCAGCTTTTAGTCCTTCAATTTCAATATTGGAAGGAGCTAGGATAAATATGTCCTTATTGACCTTTTGAATCTTGCCATCCAGAGCATATAAAGATCCATTCACAAAATCAAATATTTGTCTTTTAATATTCATATCCAATTGTTCAAAATTTAATACAACTGCTTTCCTAAGTCTCAAATCATCTACAATAAGTGGCGCTTCATCGTAACTTAGTGGCTCATGGATACAAATTTTCATTTGAACATTACTATTTGAGTGAATGTTTAATGCAGGTTTTGTTGTAGTTCTTGGCCTTTGGGATCTTTCTACACTTTGAGATCTATCTTCTTGAGGCTCTACAGCTACTATAGGTTCAGATTCATAAATATCATCTTCATCTCCCAAATCCTCTCCAAACCCAAAAAAATTCTTAATTCTTTCCATTACTTCCTCCTAATAATTTCTTTCACCATAAATTCCAGAACCAATTCTTACGATATTCGCTCCTTCTTCAATGGCTATTTCGTAATCACCTGTCATTCCCATAGACAGATAATCCATAGAAACTTCATTGTAATTTTGATTTTTTATTTTATCAAAGGCATTTTTAAGCTTT
>JAAZCH010000112.1 GCA_012513395.1 Tissierellia bacterium | reverse complement strand
CCTCCTCGTATAATATGATTAGTCTTAATTGACTAATCTTTTTCTTTTGTGTATTTGTCAATTAAGGCTGACTTAAACCTATAACTCTAATGAGTTATAATTGTTTCGTATAGATAGAGGTCGTAGTTTCCTCCTTGAAGCTTTGTCTTCCAGAAATAGACTGACGCCTCTTCTCTACGGACAGTATATGTATGAGCTGGATAGAACTTTGTTTCTGAATCTCTCACGAGGCTATATCGTCCATAGAGCTAAGAGGATGACCACTATCTAAATATCCTATAGAAAGGTTGTTTCTTATGTTTTTTGTTGGTATCGATATTGGTAAACGACATCATGAAGCCGCAATTATTGACGAAGTAGGTCATCCCGTTGGAAAATCGATTCGGTTCAGTAATTCCAAAGCTGGCAGTGAAAAACTACTCGAATTCATTAATAAACATGAATTACTCCCTGATAACACTCTCATAGGCTTGGAAGCAACAGGGCATTATTGGTTGTCAGTATTTTCTTTTTTACTGGATTTAGAATTTAATGTGGTACCATTTAATCCGATTCAATCGGATAGTTTACGGAATTTTTATATTCGAAAAACTAAAACGGACACAATCGATGCGGTCTTAATTGCACAAGTAATCCGAATGGACTTACCTGACCAAACCTACGTTCCTTCTGAAAATATTGTACGCTTAAAACAGTTAACACGGTTTCGTTATAGTATCGTGGATCAAATCTCTGATATTAAACGGAAAGTCATCGCTTCTTTAGATCAGGTTTTCCCTGAATATGAGACACTTTTTTCAGATATGTTTGGAAAATCTTCTACCCAACTATTACTTCAATCTCCATTACCCGAAGACTTACTGGAGATTGACTCCCAAAAGCTTGTAGAGCTTTTGAATCAAGCAAGCAATGGGCGTCTAAGCCTTGAGAAATCAACAGGCAAAGTTCTAAAACTAAAAGAACTTGCAGAAGATTCTTTTGGTATCAAAGTGGCCTCAGATGTCTATAAATTACAGATTCAGCTACTCCTTCAACAAATTCTCCTTTTGGAAAACCAACTAGAAATGGTAGAAGCAGAGATAGCAGCTCTCATCGCCATGAACGATAACCATCTCACAACCATTATCGGGGTGGGGCCGATTACAGCGGCAGTGATCATCGCAGAAGTAGGCGATATTCATCGCTTCGAGCGTCCCAACCAATTATTAGCTTTCGCTGGTTTAGACGCATCAGTCCATCAGTCGGGTGATTTTCTGGGGACGCGCAATAAACTTTCTAAACGCGGCTCCCCTTATCTCAGACGCGCTATTTGGCAAGCTGCCTTTGTCGCTTCTAATAAGGATCCTGCTTTATCCCTCTACTACCAAAGTTTGCGTAAAAGAGGAAAACATCACGGAACAGCGATTGGCGCTGTGTGTCGTAAACTGGTCAATATTATTTTTGCCGTTTGGACCAACGATAAGCCATATGAACCCCACATCAATCGCGACTTACTCGATCAATAATTTTTTTACGCTTTATTATAAGCTTATTTGTGATGCCCTAAATTAACATCCCCCTCCAAAAATTCTCAAGCCAATTCATCTAAATATATCAATTATTTCTTGACATCTTTATAGCTGGCTAT
>JAAZCH010000111.1 GCA_012513395.1 Tissierellia bacterium | reverse complement strand
ATATTTATCCCCTACTATTCTTGGGATAAGGGATTCAGTGTTAAAGTCTTAGCCGGCTCTGTGATTACTTTGATCGTCACGAGAATATTCTTTTCTGATTATTTTTCTGTAATGGTACTTTTTGCTGGACTAATTATTTTATATCAAGTAGTTAGTCTAGGTGTTAAAGAGCTGATGAAGGTTAGGGATTTTTGATAATATATTACATTTGAGCGACATTTCTCTCATAGTCGTTTAATTTTTGTCTATTTGGCTATCTAATAATTGTGAGTTTGAAAATAATTTAAAATATTTTTAAAAATTGTGTCACTTTTTCGAGTTTCAAACGTTATATATATAAGGCACCTTCGGTGCAGTTAAAAGTTTAAGGTGAAAAGTGAAAAGTTACATGCGACTTAAAAACCAAGCACTTTCACTCGTTTGGCTTTTAAACGTACGACGCACAACGGACAACGTACAGTGCCTACGGCCAATTTAGGTAAATCAAAAACGCCGTTGGGGACAAGTCAGTTAAAAGTTTAAAGTGAAAAGTGAAAAGTTGCCTGCGGCTAAGCGTAGTCGCGTCATTGTATGACGGATGTTATATGATTGCAGAATAAAACTTGAGATTGTTTTACATAAATAGAGGGGAGATTGAGTGAATTATTTTTATAGATTGGTGGGACTATTTGGATTAGTATTTCTCGTATCGGTAATGAGTTTTTGGTGCGGAAGAAAATACCCTGATAAAATAGGTTATTATATAAATGGCATTAATTTAAGTATAGGTTATTTAATTTGGAAATTATTAGGTTATGATACCTATCTTTCTGTTTGGCTTTTATTATATTTATTAGGCACCATCGGATTTATTTTCTTGAGAGAACTCATCTCTGGTAAAAATAAAAAGGGTGATCCTTTAGAAAATTACAAACTCATATATATGGTGACAATTATGCCTATGGCTTTGCTTTGCAATTTTATAGTAAAAGGCGATATTTGGACCAGCTCCATTATAGAAAATGCTCTGATAGAACCTACCCAATATGGACTTTTATTGAGAATTAGCGTAGTTTTAATGGCGTGCGTTTTGATGTGTTTGTCATTAATTCTAAGATCTATATTAAAAATCACAAACCAAGATGAAGAACCCACTTCTTACAATCTATATTGGATAATAAATATAATTTTGGTCATATTTTTCGTATTATACATGGTTCCATGTGTGTTTTTACTTAATAATTATTTGTAGTTAATGAAAAAATCCCATGTTTCGCAATTAATTTTGCATAACATGGGATTTTTTATGATTGACGAGTGAAAATGCCTAGCTTTAAGCCGCATACAATGCGGCGGGTACGCTTAGCCGTAGGCAACTTTTCACTTTTAACTTTTAACTCTTAACTGCACTGAAGGTGCCTTTCGGCTTACGCCCCGGGACGTATCTCTATTGTTTTGCATTTATAAAAAGTAAAACTTCATCTCCATTTTGTTAATATCAGAAAGCTCATAACTTTTGGAATTCGTCCCCTACATTGGCGTTTTCGATTTGTCATTCTTGACCGTAGGCAAAACTTTTCACTTTAAACTTTTAACTCTTAACTGCACTGAAGGTGCTTTTCGGCTTACGCCATGGGACGTATCTCTATTGTTTTGCTTTGACTAATAGCCAGACTTTATTTCCATTTCTAACTATTAGAAAGCCCATAACTTTTGGAATTCGTCCCCT
>JAAZCH010000110.1 GCA_012513395.1 Tissierellia bacterium | reverse complement strand
TGGGAATGGGCGGACAGAGTAGTTATATTAAGTGATGGAAAAATAATTGCTGATGGTAATGCTAGAGAAATTCTGTCTAATGAAGAAATCTTAAAAAAAGCTAGTCTAGAAAAACCTGATTTGGTCAAATTTTATGACTTACTAAGTTTAGAAGGCGAGAAGTACCCTAGAAATTTTAAAGAATTAGAAAAAATAATATGTGAAAATAAATAACACCCAGTCGAATATTGTCGATTGGGTGTTATAAAAATTTTACTTCAATTGATATCCAGTTTGTAAAATAGATTCTCTAACTAAGATATCCATAGCATCTAGTACTTTGTTATTTGTAAATTTACCTAGTGGCATTAATGAAAGTTCTGTACATGAAAGTATTATACCATCAGGATTATATACTTCAAATAATTCTTCTAAAAGCTCAATGAAATCAGGTCTATCTACTATATTTGTACTTTTAATTTCATAAATTAAATCGTTGATTTGAGTTACGTATTTTTCATCTAAATCTAATATCTCTACGTTGCTAGGTTTAGCATATTTTTCATATACTCCAGCTTGTTTAGTTCCAACTGTTGATAATACCAAGGCTTTTTTTCCATATTTAAGAGAAAATTCTTTCATAGTTTCATCTATCATATTTATAATTGGAATATCTGTAAGATTTTGGACTTCGTCATAAAAATAATGGAATGTGTTGCATGGTATAGAAATTCTTTTTACATTAGCAGCTTCCATAATCCTAATATCTTCAGATACTGCTTGGATTATCACATCGTGATCTAATTTTTCTACAATAACACTAGTTCTATCTGGCATGGTAGAATGACTAGATATTACTGTCCAAATGTGTTCTTGATCTTTTGTAGCCTCAGTGCTATCGATTATTCTAGAAAAGAAAATACTCGTAGCTAATGGACCCATGCCACCAATTATTCCTAATTTATTTTTCATAATAAGGATATTATATTACAAATAAAAAATTTTTTCTACTATACGTCTTGTATATTTTTTGATTTCAAGGAATCTATATTAGACTCTGTTCTAGAAATAAACAGGGCGCAAGTTAAGTCTCCTAGTACGTTTAGAGATGTTCTAATCATATCTAGTATTCTATCTACACCTGCTACTAATGCGATACCTTCAACAGGAAGTCCTACTCCTTGTAATACCATCGCTAACATTATCATGCCCGCTCCAGGAACACCTGCAGTTCCAACAGATGCTAGTGTCGCAGTAAGAACGATGGTCATTTGTTGGCCTAAGTCTAAATTCAATCCATAAACTTGAGCGATAAATAAAGCGCAAACTCCTTGGTAGATTGCTGTTCCATCCATGTTAATCGTTGCACCAAGGGGCAAAACAAAACTTGCAATAGGTTGTGGAATATCTAGATTTTCAGCGCTTTGCATTGTAACTGGAAGTGTTCCAGATGAAGATGAAGTGGTAAAAGCTGTAGCCCAAGCTGTAAAAGCTTTTTTGAAAAATTCAATTGGATTCATTTTGCTCAAGAATTTTACTGAGGCTCCATAAATAACTACTATGTGGACTATTGACGCTAAGTAAATTACAGCAATAAGTCTCATCAGTGGCAATAATACAGCTGGTCCATTTTGTGCAATTACAGGAGCCATTAGACCGAAAATACCAAATGGAGCAAGTTTCATTATTCCAGCAGTAATAGCGTACATTGCTTCTGCTATAGAATCAAAAATTTGGAAAACAATTTGGCCTTTTTCCCCAATAATTAAAAGTCCAACTCCAAAAATTAGTGCAAATACAATAATTTGAAGCATCTCTCCACTTACAATCGCATTTAAAGGATTTGAAGGGATGATATTAATTAACGTTTGGATAAATGGTGGCGCTTCTTTAGCTTCATAAGCTAAACCAGCAGTATCAAGAGTGAATCCTCCACCAACGTTCAAAATATTTCCTAATACTAAACCAATTACTATTGCAATTGCTGTTGTAATAAAGAAATAAATAAATGTTTTCGCTCCAATTCTACCTAACTTAGTGACATCTTCCATACCTGCTACACCTACTACTAAAGATGAGAACACCATAGGTACTATAATCATTTTGATCAGATTAAGAAAAACTGTCCCAATTGGTGCTATGTATGTAGTAGCAATTTCAGGCGATCCTTGTAAAAAATAACCTACAATAATACCAATTACCATACCAATTAAAATTCTAATTGCTAACGTCATACTTCCTTTTTCAGTACTTTTTGACATTTTGATACCCCCTTATATAATATTATTTTAATTATAATCAAAAGAAAGAAGATAGTCAAATATAGATAAGTAAATTAAATAGAAGAATAAATTTAATATAATAAATAGAGCGCATTAATTAAAAATTTCAATATGAACATTAATAATATTATTTAATCAAGATAAAATATTATTACAAAAAAAACAAAACCCCTCAATCCTTTTTGGATTTTAGGGCTTAGTTTACAATAAAGTTCTATAATTCGATATTTGGATCCTTTATGTCATTTTCAACAACGTAAACGAAATCTCCTTCAGTTTTAGTAACGAATGTGGCAGCTGTTAAGTCTCCTAATACGTTTAGAGATGTTCTCATCATATCTAAAATTCTATCTACACCAGCTACTAAAGCGATACCTTCTACTGGAAGTCCAACACTTTGTAATACCATAGCTAACATAATCATGCCAGCTCCTGGCACGCCTGCAGTACCTACAGAAGCCAATGTAGCTGTTAAAATAATAGTCAGCTGTTGGGAAATACTTAAATTTACTCCAAATACTTGAGCTATAAATAATGCACTACCTCCTTGATAAATTGCAGTACCGTCCATGTTTATTGTTGCACCCAATGGAAGTACAAAACTAGAAATAGGTTGGGGTACACCCAATGTTTCTGCACATTGCATCGTAACAGGTAAAGTACCTGATGATGAAGAAGTTGTAAATGCAGTAGCCCATGCAGGGAAAGCTTTTTTTGCAAATTCAATTGGGTTTATTCCCGATAGGAATTTTACAGACAATCCGTAAACTACTATTATATGAACTATACTTGCAAGGTAAACGATTGCTATTAATTTTAAAAGCGGTAACAACACTTCGGGTCCGTTTTGTGCAATTACTGGAGCTATTAATCCAAATACTCCAATTGGAGCCAAAGACATAATAAATCTTGTTATTGCATACATAGCTTCTGCTATTGAATCAAAAATACTAAATACAATTTTACCTTTTTCTCCTATAACCAATAAGCCAACTCCAAAGATTAAAGCAAATACTATAATTTGAAGCATATCACCGTTAACAATAGATTTTAAAGGATTGGAAGGAATAATATTTACCAAAGTTTGAATAAATGGTGGCGCTTCTGCAGCTTCATATGTTATATCTGCAGCACTTGGT
>JAAZCH010000109.1 GCA_012513395.1 Tissierellia bacterium | reverse complement strand
TAGTATGCAAAAATTTAAGTAGAAATTGTATTACACGATCTCTACAAAAGCACTAGGATACAATTTTAAATTAACATAAAAAATGTATCGACTATCTTAATCAGGATAAGCCGATACACAAAATATTTTACACTACCATAATTTATATTGGTCTATGCTTCTTTTTTCTATTTGCTTATTTTTTCAATTTGTTCTTCGAGGTGTTTCAACTGAATTAGATAAGTTTCCTTTTTCTCTTTTTCTTCATTAATTAATTTTTCAGGCGCTTTACTGACAAAACCTTCATTAGATAATTTAGAGTTTACTCTATCAATTTCTGACAGCACTTTCTCTTTTTCTTTATTTAGCCTAATTAATTCCTTTTCTTTGTCAATTAATTCTTCCATAGGCAAAAATATTTCAGATTTACCTACTAATAATGTGATGTAGTCTTCAGGATTTATAGTAGCTTTATCTATAAACTCAACAGAATTGGAATATCCCAATGATACTATTTTATTTACATTATTGGAAATAGATTTTTTAGAAAAATCATCATCTGAATAATACAACGTGTTAGTTTTAGTCTTGTTAGGAATATTCATCTCTGCCCTAAGAACCCTAATACTTCGAATAATTTCTTTAATGTATTCAAATTCTAAAAATATTTCAGGAAATTCGAATTCGGATTTAGCCTTTGGCCATTGAGAAATAATTAAAGCTTCTTCCTTATTAGGAAGGTGCTGATAAATTTCTTCTGTAATATAAGGCATTATAGGATGTAAGAGTTTTAGATTTGCTTCTAGTACATATAATAATATATTTACCGCGTCATTTTTTACTTCAAAGTCACCAGAATAAAGTCTAGGTTTGATAATTTCTAAATACCAGTCACAAAACTCATTCCAAATAAACTCGTAAATTTCATCAGAATAAAGACCTATTTCGAATTTACTTAATTTATCGTTTATACTTTTTATTATTTGATTTAAATTATGCAGTATCCACTTGTCTTCAGGAAGTAGATTGATATCGTTTATATTTTTAATCTCTAGATTTTCATCTACATTCATCAATACTAATCTGGATGCGTTCCATAATTTATTAGCAAAATTTCTAGAAGATTCGACCTTAGTTGCAAAATATCTCAAGTCATTTCCTGGTGCATTTCCATTTACTAAGAAAAATCTCAAAGCATCTGCGCCATACTGTTCAATTACATCTAGTGGATCTACACCGTTATCTAAGGATTTGCTCATTTTTCGGCCTAATTCATCTCGAACTATACCTGTAATTAATACATTTTTAAAGGGAACTTTTCCTGTGTGTTCTATAGCAGAAAAAACCATTCTAACAACCCAGAAGAAAATAATATCATAGCCAGTTACTAATACGTCAGTTGGATAAAAATATTTATAATCATCTATTTCTTCAGGCCATCCTAAAATAGAAAACGGCCACAATGCAGATGAAAACCAAGTGTCCAGTGTATCTTCATCTTGTACATAGGTAATTCCAGGTTTGTTCTCTGGTGGTGTTGCAGAAACAATAAATTCTTCTGTGCCATTTATATAGTAAACAGGAAGTCTATGTCCCCACCATAATTGTCTAGAAATATTCCAGTCTTGGATATTCTCCAGCCAAGACTCATAAACTTTTCCGAATCGATCTGGGACAAATTCTGGAGAATTATTTTCTCTATACTCTTTTAAAGTGGCATCAGCCATTTCTTTCATTTTTACAAACCACTGTTTAGAAATTAAAGGCTCTATTACAGTATTACATCTGGAGCAATGCCCCACTGAATTATCTCTTTCTTCAACTTTTTCTAAAAGTCCAAGCTCTTCAAAATCTTCAATGATTTTTTTTCTTGCTTCATATCTACTTAGGCCTTCATATGGTCCGCCATTTTCGTTAATTACTGCTACTTCATCTAAAATTATACATTGACCTAAATTATGTCTTTTGCCAACTTCAAAGTCGTTGGGATCGTGGGATGGAGTAATTTTAACTGCACCAGTTCCAAATTCCATATCTACATAGTCATCTGCAATTATGGGTATTTCTCTATTTAATAGTGGAAGTAATACTGTTTCTCCAACTAAATGAGAATATCTTTCGTCATCAGGATTTACAGCAACTGCTAAATCTCCTAAAATAGTCTCTGGTCTAGTAGTAGCGATTGTAATATGCTCATCTTTATTTATTATTGGATAGTTAAAATACCAAATCTTACTTTTAGTATCTTCGTGGTCAACTTCAGCATCAGAAATACTTGTCTTACAATCTGGACACCAATTAATGATACGATTGCCTCTATAAATTAATCCTTTTTCATAAAGTCTTACGAATACATCTATTACTGCCTTGGACAAATCTTCATCTAAGGTGAATCTTTCTCTACTCCAATCACATGAAAAACCCATTTTCATCAATTGGTTTTTGATATTACCACCATATTTTTCAGTCCAGTCCCATGCTTCTTCTAAAAATTTGTCTCTGCCTAATTCTTCTTTTGTGTGACCTTCGCTTCTGATTTTATTAACTACCCTAGATTCAGTAGAAATACTTGCGTGATCAGTTCCTGGTACCCATAGAGCAGAATATCCGTCCATTCGTTTCCATCTAGTTAATATGTCTTGAATAACATACATTGCATGTCCTAGATGTAAGTTTCCTGTTACATTCGGTGGCGGCATTGCAATAGTAAAAGGTTTTTTATTTTCGTCTATTTCAGCTTTAAAATAGTCATTTTCCATCCAAAAATCGTATAATCTTTCTTCAAAATCCTTTGGATTATACGTTTTTGCTAAATTCTCCATATATCCTCCTCATAAACTAAATATAGTTTATTTTGCTATAAATCCTATTTTCTCAAAAACTTCAGCTAGTTTTTTATCAGCTACTTCTCTTGCTCGTTTCGCCCCATCTCTATAAATTCGTTCCAATTCTCCTTTGTCAGAAATATATATATTGAAAGAATCTTGAATAGGTTTCAACATATCTGCCACAACTGAAGCTAAGTCTGACTTAAATTTACCGTAACCGCTATCTCTATATCTATTTACTACCTCTTCGACACTATCTCCTGTAAAAGATGTATATATTTCTATTAAGTTTCTAAGTCCAAGTTGATCGTCATTGTAATCAAAATGATTCAAAGAATCTGTAACTGCCCTTTTAATTTTTTTCTCAATTAATTTGGGATTATCAAGCATAGAAATATATCCAAGTTCGTCTGGGTCTGATTTACTCATTTTAGCAGCAGGGTTTTGTAAACTCATTATTCTCGAACCAGTATCTGTTGATAACATCTCTGGCACGACAAAAGTATCTCCATATAAATAATTAAATTTTTCTACAAGATCTCTTGTAAGCTCCATATGTTGCCTTTGATCATCTCCAACTGGAACATATTTCGCATCGTATAAAATAATATCTGCAGCCATCAAAATAGGATAATTCAGTAGACCAGCATAAAGATTATCAGCGTGTTGTTCTGATTTCGATTTATATTGAGTCATTCTACTTAGTTGTCCAAGTGGTGTAATTGAATTTAATATCCATTGTAATTCAGCATGTGCTGATACATGGGATTGGAAAAATATTGTTGACTTCTCGTAGTCTAAACCTGAAGCCAAGTATAAAGACAACACTTCCAACGCATAATTTCTTAGTTCTTCTTTATTAACTCCGGAAGTCAGTGCATGCATATCAACAATACAATAATAACACTCAAATTTCTCTTGTTGTTTTGTAAAATTGCTAAGTGCTCCTAAATAATTTCCTATTGTTAAATGCCCTGAATTCTGGATTCCACTAAAAATTCTGTCTTTCACAATTAATCTCTCCTTTGCTATTCATAGATTGTATCACATTAATAATAAAATTAAAAATATATAAATTATTTAAAAAATAAAAAAAAGCATCCCTATTTTACATATAGAGATGCTCCTTTGAAATTAAAAATCGTTTTGATTCGCTTCAATTTTATTTGGTTCAATTTCCCAAATATCCTTTGCGTAGTCTCCAATCGTTCTGTCCGAAGAAAACTTTCCAGAATTTGCCAAATTGTATAGACATTTTTTAGCCCATTCTTTTCTATCCCTATATACTCTGTCAACTTCATTTTGTGCATCGATATAGTCTCGCATATCTTTCAATACAAAATATCTATCTGATCTAGAACCGTCTTCTCTTAATAATCCATTGAATATGTCAAGAAGCATAAAAGTGTCTTCATCTTTGAATATTCCGTTCATTAAAGTATCCACTGCAGTTCTAATTTCTCTATCGTTTAGATATATTTCCATAGGTGAATATGAAGATTTTATACGATTAATTTCCTCTACTCTAGCCCCAAAAATAAAGTTATTTTCAAATCCAGCTTCTTCAACTATTTCTACATTTGCTCCATCATATGTTCCAATTGTAGGAGTGGCATTTAGCATGAATTTCATATTTCCAGTACCGCTCGCTTCTTTACCTGCTGTGGATATTTGTTCCGAAACATCAGCAGCTGGGAATATTTTTTCTGCATAGCTTACTCTGTAATTTTGTACAAAAACAACTTTTATTTTGTCTTTTATTTCCAAATCATTGTTTACTACTCTTGCAATCTCATTAATAAATTTAATGATTGCTTTTGCTCTGAAATATCCTGGAGCAGCTTTTCCGCCAAAAATAAATGTTCTTGGCAAAATATCAATATTTGGATTTTCTTTAAGTCTTTGATACAAATAAACAATGTGAAGCGCATTCATCAATTGTCTTTTGTATTCGTGAATTCTTTTAACTTGTATATCAAAAATAGAATTAGGGTTAATTTTTATACCTTCATTTTCATAGATATAATCTGCTAATTGTTGCTTTTTAATTCCCTTTATTTCCAATAATTTTTTCAATACGTCTTCATCATCGACGAATTGCTCTAACTCTTTAAGCCTTGGAAGGTCTGTAATCCATTCGTCATGACCCAACAATTCAGTAATATAACTACTTAATTCTGGATTGCTCATAACTAACCATCTTCTAGGAGTTATACCATTTGTTTTATTTTGGAATTTTTCAGGATAATGTCTAAACCAACTGTTTAATACATTTTCTTTTAGAATATTTGTATGAAGTTGTGCAACCCCATTTACTGTATGAGATAAGTAAATTCCTAAATTAGCCATTCTAACTTGGCCGTCTTTTAATATCCTCATCTCTTCTATGTCTTCTCTTGAAATATTCATTTCTTTTAACTCTAAAAGAAGATAGTTTTCGATTTCTTTTATTATTTCTAGATTTCTTGGATTGGTATCTTCTACTATATCTTCATTCCACTTTTCAAGCGCCTCTTGAAGTATTGTATGATTAGTATAAGAAAATATACTTTTAGCTATTTTCATAGCTTTTATAAATTCATAGTCATGCTCGTCAACTAATATTCGAATCAATTCAGAAATCGCTATAACAGGATGAGTATCATTTAATTGAATCTTTGTTAAATCTTCAAAGTTTTCCAAATTACCATATAATTCTAAATGTTTTGCTATTATATCTTTTATGGAAGCTGAACAGAAGAAATATTGTTGTCTTAATCGTAATACTTTACCTACTCTTTGTTCGTCGTTTGGATAAAGTACTCTCGTAATATCTTCAGCGCGATTTTTAGCCTCTACTGATTCGTCATATTTGAAAGCATTAAATTTTTGAAAATCGAAGTCCAGGATTGCTTCACTTTGCCATAGCCTTAGAGTATTTATGTTGTTGGTTTTATATCCAATAATTGGCATATCGTACGGAACAGCTTTGACCTTCATGTCTTTGAATTGTACGATTTGGGACTCTGATTCTTTTCTTAAAGACCAAGGGTCGCCATTTTTTGTCCAATTATCACCATGTTCTACTTGGAATCCATTTAAAATACTTTGCTTTAAGATTCCCTCAGAGTATCTTACTCCATAACCCATCAAAGGCAAATCCATAGTTGCAGCAGATTCCATAAAGCAAGCTGCTAGTCTTCCCAAGCCACCATTTCCAAGTGCAGCGTCTTCTTCTTGTTCTTCCAATTCATCAAGCGTAATTCCAATTTCATCTAAAGTTTCTTTAATATCATTATCTAATAATAAGTTTACTAAATTATTGTGCAGTGATCTTCCTACTAAAAATTCTGCACTAAAATAATAACCTTGCTTTTTTTGGCTGTAAGCTCTTCTAGTGTTATTCCAGTCAGTAGAAATTTTACTCATAATTGCTTCAGATAATGCATGATACTTTTCCAAATTGCTAGCTTCTTGAATTGTCTTTCCAAAATTTAGTTTCAAAGACAATTTGTACGTGTTAATAAATAATTCCTTGTTAAACATTCATTTTCTCCTCATATAGTAATTTGATCTTTAATATTATTGAATTTTTGATCACCGATTCCGTTAATTTTTTTTATATCTTCTATCTTTTCAAATCTCGTCTTACTCCTATATTCCATAATGCTATCAGCAGTTTTTTCTCCTATACCTGATAGAGTCATTAATTCTTCTTTGGAGCAAGTATTGATATTAATTAAAGGCGTCTTATTAGTCGTTATAAAGTCTGAATTTTCACCTTTCTTAGGTATATAAATCTTATCTTCATCATTAAGAACAACTGATAAATTTATTTGATTAATATCAGCTTGGTATGTCATGCCACCAGCGATTTCAATTGCTTCAAATAGCCTCTGCCCTTGGGTTAGCTTCACTAAACCAGGATAATGTATTTCACCACTAATGTGAATGTAAATATCTTTAGATTCTACTATAGTATTATCGGCTTCTTCTGGAACATCAATCGATTGAGTTAAAGCCATTTGATTATTTAAATTTATGTCTGATCTTTGATATTTAATTAGTAAAAAGATTCCAAATATTCCAGCATAAAATAATACAATAAGCAGTATTCTTTTTTGTTTATCCTTCATTTTAAAAACTCCCAAAATTCTATTTAAATAGAGCAACCAATTTATATTGATTGCTCTATTTAAATTTAAGCTAATGCTACAACTTCTATTTCAATTAAAGCATCTTTTGGCAATCTTGCAACTTCGACACAAGATCTAGCTGGTTTATGTTCTGAAAAGTATTCAGAATATATTTCATTCACTTTTCCAAAGTTTTCCATATCACTTAAAAAAATCGTTGACTTAACAACTTTATCTAAGCTTGATCCTGCCTCAACTAGAATTGCTTTTACATTATCTAAACTTCTTCTAGTAGCTGCTTCGATATCGTGATTAATTAAATCACCTGTTTCTGGATCTAATGCTAATTGTCCTGATGTAAAAATTAAATCTCCTACTTTAATCGCTTGTGAATATGGTCCTACTGCTGCAGGTGCTTTGTCTGTGTGTAAAACTTTCATCAATTGTCCTCCTTAATATTTTCTACTGATTCCCATAATCTTTCTAAATCATAGTATTGTCTTTCTTCTTTGTGAAATACATGAACTATGACATTCCCATAATCTAATAATACCCATCTCGCACTAGAATAACCTGAGCGGTTAATTCTCTCGTAACCCTTTAAATCCATTTGTTTTTCAACTTCATCTGCAATTGCTGATACTTGTGTGGATGAACTGCCTGATGTTATCACAAAATAATCAGCTATACTAGTTTGCTCTCCAACATCAAGGGTCACAGTTTCCTGACCACCCTTATCATCTATTGCATTAAGAATTATTTCTACTTGTTCATTAATTTTCTCCAAATTTTCCTCCTTGAAGTAAAGCAATATATTAGTTTAATTATATTGTTTAATTACCAATATGTCAAAATAACATCGATTCATCTCGAAATCTTTTCTAATAAGTGATTTCTAGAAATGATACTGTCTAACCCTAGATACTTTTTCTTTTTTATTATGTCTATTATTGTATTTTCTAAAGATAATAGTACTGCACTATCCAAATCAATATATGCTAATTTTCTTAAATCTTCCACGCCTTCATAATCTCGACTCGGTTCTATAGCATCAGCTATATATACTATCTTGTCCAGTAGTGTAGGATCAGGTCTTAAAGTTGTGTGATAATATATAGCATTTATTATTTCTTCATCTTTTATATTATATTTAATCTTTCCAACATAATACCCTAAAGCCGGATGAAGAAGTTGATAGTTTTTTAAAAATTCTTCTTTAATTACTAGATTATATTGTTCGATAAATTCATATGCATTACTTCGTTGTATGAATTTTCCACAATCGTGATACAAGCCTGCAATTATTGCTTTTTCTTCTTCAATTCCATAGTTATTAGCTAGTTTTTTACATTCTTCCATTACATTTAGTGAATGGGAACATCTCTTCTCACCTATGTCATTTTTTAAGGTTTGAAGATTTTCATCATTTATATAATCTGTTATTTTCAATATATTCTATTACCCTCCGCGGCGTAAGATAGTTTATACTTAAATCTTCTTTGACACGTTTTCTGATATTGGATGAAGAAATTTCAATTATCGGAGTGTCCACAATTTCAATCTTCATGTTATATTTTTCAGATAATTCCAAACACTTCTCCTCCATAGTTTTATTATTTAAAGTTTCATTAAATATTCTGTGGGATACTAAAAACTTCGTTAATTGACCTAAGTTTTCCACTTCATTCCATGTTTCTAAATTATAAAGATTATCCAACCCTATGATAAAATAAAAATCACATTTAGGATACTTTGACTTAAGTTCTTTAAGAGTTTCTATTGTGTAGGTTGTTTTATTCTTTTTAATCTCAATGTCAGAGGTCAAAAAGTGCTCATTATCTTCAATGGCAATATTTACCATTTCAATTCGAGTTTTCCCTGAATTTAAATACTTTTTATGAGGAGCATATCCTGTAGGAATAAAAATTATTTTATTCAACTTTTTTTCTATTCTCAAATGTTCAGCCATTATTAAATGACCGAAGTGAATGGGATCAAAGGATCCTCCGATAATGCCTATCTTCATATCTTACAACTCTATTTGCTTATGATCTTTTGATTCTCTGTAAATAATTAGCTTATTTCCAATACTTTGCACAAAATTTGCCTTTGTTCTTTCTAGAATTTCATCCCTTATTTCTTCAACTTCAACTGGACTATTTTCTAAAACACTTATTTTTACTAATTCTTTATGTTCAAGTTGAATCTCCAACTCGTCTATTATCGCATCAGTCAATCCTACTTTGCCAACTTGGACTGAGGGATTTAACTTGTTTGCAAGACTTTTTAAATATGATCTTTGTTTACTAGTTATCATAAATTCTCCTATTTAATATATTCAAATTCTATATCTCCTATAAACACATTGTCTCCTTCTTCTATTCCAGCTTCATCTAAGAGTTCTATAACGCCCTTTCTGATAAGCATGTTTTGGAAGAATTTAATGGATTCATCGTCATCAAAGTTTATTGAAGATATTAAATTCTCTATTTCGTCACCTGATACGATGAAGTTATTGTCAATTTGCTCAATTAGAATTTCTTCAGGCTGTTCAACAATCTCTACGTGTTCTTCATCATAGGTTTCATATTTTCTTTCAATTTTGCCAAGTTTGTCCCATACATAGTACAGAAGATCTTGCAAGTTTTCTTGTTTTACTACAGATCCGCTAAATATTTTTACATCAGCATCTTTCAGCTCTTCTTTTAAACGTTCTAGGTTTTCTTCAGCTCCTGGCAGATCCATTTTGTTTGCATATATGATTTGTTTTTTATTTTCTAAATTTTTATTATAATTTGCTAGCTCACTATTGATTAACTTATAATCTTCTAATGGATCTCTTCCTTCAATTCCAGAAATATCTAAAACATGTATCAATAACTCAGTTCTTTCAATATGCTTCAAAAATTCATGTCCCAATCCTATACCTTCAGAAGCACCTTCTATTAGTCCAGGAATATCAGCTATTACAAAACTCTTTTCCAGCCCCAAACTCACTACTCCCAGATTTGGACTTAGGGTAGTAAAGTGATAGTTTGATATCTTAGGTTTTGCTGCTGAAACCACAGAAAGAAGCGAGGACTTTCCAACATTTGGAAATCCAATTAGTCCCACGTCTGCTAAAAGTTTTAACTCTAATATTATTTCTTTTGACTCACCTTTTCTTCCAGGTTGAGCAAATTTCGGAGCTCTTCTAGTGGGTGTTTTATATCTAGCATTGCCTTTACCGCCTCTACCGCCTTTTGCTATAATAAATTCTTGATTTTTCCCTTTAAGATCTACAATTACATTTCCAGTAACAGAATCCTTTACAAGAGTACCAATTGGAACCTTTAAAACAATATCTTCACCATTTGCTCCAAATTGTTTTTTATTTCTTCCATTTTCACCATTGTTCCCTTTGTAAATCCTCTTGTACCTAAAGTCCATTAAAGTATGAATGTTTTCAGAAGTCACTAAAATGATGGATCCACCGTTTCCGCCATCTCCACCTGCTGGTCCTCCTGAGGGTTCAAATTTCTCTCTTCTCCATGCAACAGCACCATCACCACCATTCCCAGCGGTAACAGTTATTTTAGTTTCATCTATAAACATCTTTTACACCTTTTCTTTTTATTATAATATAACACGAAAATAACATTCTAACAATTATATTGTAGCAATTCCACAAAAAAACCCAGCCATCAATGGCTAGGTCTCAGTTTCAAATAATTATGCGTCGTATACGCTTACTTGTTTAGTTTTCTTGCCCTTTGGTTCGAATTTAACAACTCCATCTATTAACGCAAACAAAGTGTCATCTCCTCCACGACCAACATTAGTTCCAGGGTGAATTTTAGTACCTCTTTGTCTTACTAAAATGCTTCCTGCACTTACGAATTGACCGTCTCCTCTTTTAACACCAAGTCTTTTAGCTTCACTGTCACGACCGTTTCTAGAGCTTCCTACTCCTTTTTTAGAGGCAAAAAACTGTAAGTTTAATTTTATCATCAATTACACCTCCTGGTAAATTAATTCAATATATTCACTGTAATCTTCTAATAAGGATATCATCCCTATTTCAAAGAATTTAAATCCATTTTGGACTTCATTTTTTTCTATGATATTTTCATCTTCAATATTTATCGACAATATAGATGCTTCATCGTTTTCTATTGCATGTATACCAAGCATTTCCTCAGAAATTTTTAATACTTCCACCAAATAATTTGCCAGAGTAATTCCCAATGTGGAAACCGATGCACAAACTATATCTTCTCCTGGTTCACCCATGAAAGCATGACCAGAGATAAACAATCCAGTAAAAAAATCTTTACTTTTTATCAGTTTAATATTTAGCATTAGATTATTTCTGCTATTTCAATTTCTGTATATGGTTGTCTATGTCCTTGTTTCTTACGATAATTCTTCTTAGCTTTGTATTTGTAAACGATGATTTTTTTGCCTTTAGCGTGTTCTACAACATTCGCTTCAACTTTTGCTCCTTCTACAAATGGACTTCCGATTTTTACATCTTCTCCATTAGCAACTAAGAAAACTTTATCAAAAACAATCTTTTCGCCAACTTCTGCGTCTAATTTTTCGACTTTCAATACATCGCCTTTTTCAACTTTGTATTGTTTTCCACCAGTTTCTATAACTGCGTACATGCGGGCACCTCCTCTTAACCAGTCTCGCCTAATAAGGTACTTTATGTTTAAAACCTATATAGTGCGGCTCACAACAAATTATGTTACCATTTAATTATAAAAAAGTCAATTATTATTTACCATTTTATATTTCGTTTGCTAAGATTGAAATAGAACACTCGACTCTCTTTCTTTCCATTTCACAACCAAGTTCATAAGGTTTTAAGAAATCTCCATTATTAAAAAATGCATTGGCGTGACATCCTCCGCTACAATAATATTTAGCAAAGCAATTATCACATTCTGTTTTGTTTAGAACATTGGCGCATTTGAAATTATCTCTAAGTTTAATATTTGTAATTCCTTCTTCCAGATTCCCCATTAAAAATTCTTTTTCTCCAACAAATTGGTGACAAGGATATATATCACCCTCAGGAGTGATTGCAATATATTCGCTTCCGGCACCACACCCTACTAGCCTTTTAACTACACATGGTCCTTGGGATAGATCTATCATATAGTGGAAAAATAGGAAGTCCTTGTCTGTTTTTCGAATATCTAAATAATCTTTTGAAAATTCTTCGTATTCTTTTAATATTTCATACAAATCTTCTTCGGTCAAAGCATAAGGTTCATTTGGATCTGTAACTACCGGTTCAATAGATACTTTTTTAAAACCTAAATCATAATAGGCTTTTAAATCTTTTCTAAAGTCTTTGTTGAACTTTGTAAAGGTTCCGCGAATATAGTAATCTTTTTCGCCACGAGTATCTATTAATTTTTTAAACTTAGGAACTATCAAATCAAAACTTCCTTTGTCATTGAGTGTAGGTCTGATATAATCATTTACTTCTTTTCTACCATCTAAAGAAAGCACGACATTATCCATATGTTCGTTAATAAATTCAATTTTATCGTCAGTCAGTAATACTCCATTTGTAGTTATGGTAAATCGAAAATTTTTGTTATATATTTTCTCTAGCTCTCTTCCATAATGGACTAGCTCTTTAACCACATCAAAATTCATCAATGGTTCGCCGCCGAAAAAGTCAACTTCTAAATTCCTTCTATTTCCTGAGTTCTTTGCAAGAAATTCCAAAGATTTTTTCCCAGTTTCTAAAGACATTAATGCCCTTTCGCCTTTAAAATTTCCCTGAGCTGCAAAACAATATTTACATTTTAAATTACAATCATGGGCAACGTGTAAACACATAGCTTTAACTATATTAGTTGGATTGTATTCAATATCTTCATAATTAGTTTTTTCAGAAAAAAGTAATTCTTCTGAAATTAATATTTCAATTTCTCCAATTGCCGTTTCAATATCCGACTTATTGTATTTTTTTGAATGTTTAGAAATTAATGCATTTTTATCTAGTATAGTATAGTCGTCTAGTATGTCATAGGTCAATTCGTCAACCACATGAACAGAACCACTTTCGACATCTAATACTATGAAATTGTCATTTAAATAATATTTGTGTATCATTTTTTCTCCTAACTAAAAAGAAGTGGTGACCCACTTCAAATTAGTCTCTTTTTTCATTTTCGCACTTTTGATTTCCTACAGTGCAAGATGTTTTACACGCTGATTGACATGATGTTTGGCATTCGCCACATCCTGCATATGAACGTGTATCCTTTAAACTCTTTTTAGTAAGTGTTTTGATATGTGTCATGATATCCTCCATTACTCTCCAGGTGTAATATTATTTACTGAGCTAATTCCCCACTTAGTAAATTCGATTCTAGTCTTCATACCACTGGTTTCTATTGTTACGTAATCTTCTTTTAATAAAACGATAGTACCAACTACGCCACCTATGGTTATGACATTGTCACCGACCTTTAGGTTTGAACGCATTTCTGCAATAGCCTTTTCTTTTTTCTTTTGAGGTCTCATCATAAAGAAATAGAAAAATGCAAACATAGCTACCATCATCAAAATGCTATAATATTCTTGTGGCAAAATTATCCCTCCTTAAGTATGTTATTATTATATCCGAATTTATTGTAAAAGTCATCTTTATATTCTAATAAATTATCATTTTTTATAGCTTCGCGAATATTTTCCATCATCTTAATTAAGAAATACAAATTATGAATAGTTAATAATCTGTATGCTAATATTTCATTTACAGTAAAGAGGTGTCTGATATACGCCCTTGAATAATTAGAGCAAGTGTAACAATCACACTCTGGATCTAGTTTAGTAAAATCTTTTTTATAGGCTGCATTCTTAACTACTAAATTTCCCCTAGAAGTTATTGCTGTTCCATTTCTAGCAACCCTTGTTGGCAATACACAATCAGCCATATCTATACCACGTATGACTGATTCAAATAGATAATCAGGAGTTCCTACTCCCATATTATATCTAGGTTTATCTTTTGGTAAAAAATCCACTGTGAAATCTAGCATTTCATTCATCAACTCCAAAGGCTCACCTACTGATAATCCGCCTATAGAATAACCATCAAAATCCATTTCCACTAAGTCTAATGCACTTTGTTTTCGTAAGTCTTTATACATACCACCTTGAACTATGCCGAATAGTGCTTGATGTTCAGGGTTTTTATGTGCATCTTTACATCTCTGAGCCCATCTGGTAGTTCTTTCCATGGAGTTTTTTATATATTCATAATCTGCTGGATAGGGAGCGCATTCATCAAAGGCCATAATTATATCTGCTCCCAAGGCATTTTGTATTTCAATGGATTTTTCAGGAGATAAAAATTCTTTTGCACCATCAATATGAGATCTGAACTCTACTCCTTCTTCTACAATCTTTCTACTATTTGATAAACTAAAAACTTGAAATCCTCCGCTATCAGTCAAAATAGGACCGTGCCAATTCATAAATTTATGAAGGCCACCTGCTTCTTCTATAAGTTCGTGACCAGGTCTTAAATAAAGGTGATAGGTATTTCCTAAAATTACTTGAGCACCTAAATCTTTCACTTCTTCTGGTGTCATAGTTTTAACAGTAGCTTTTGTGCCAACAGGCATAAAAATGGGGGTCTCTATTTCCCCATGGTCTGTCGTTATTTTTCCAAGTCTTGCTTTCGTTTGTGAACATTCTTTAATTAACTCAAATTTAAACATTTTTCTCCTTAATATATAAACATGGCATCGCCAAAACTAAAAAATCTATACTTTTCTTCAATTGCTTCTTGATAAACTGCTAATATTTTTTCCCTATCCCAAAATGCAGAAATTAGCATTAATAGTGTGGATTCAGGTAAGTGAAAATTCGTAATCAAACCATCTATGACATTAAATTTATAACCTGGATAAATGAATATATCTGTAGATCCAGAATCAGAAATTATCTTGCCGTGTTTTTTGTGTATAGATTCCAACGTTCTAACACTTGTGGTTCCAACTGCTATTACCCTAGAACATCTATCAATAGTCGAATTTATTATTTCAGCATTTTCTTCATTAAGATAATAATATTCTTCATGCATTTTATGATCTAGTATATTCTCTTCTTTTACAGGTCTAAATGTTCCAAGACCAACATGCAGTGTTAGCTTCGCTATATTGACACCTTTTTTTTGTAATCGACTTATTATATCGTCTGTAAAATGAAGTCCTGCTGTTGGTGCAGCACTGGATCCATAATCTTTAGCATAAACTGTTTGATACCTAGATTTATCTTTTAGCTTTTCGTGAATGTAAGGCGGCAATGGCATTTGCCCAATTTCATCTAAAATTTCTTCGAAGATACCCGAATAAGTAAATTCTATCAATCTCAGTCCATCTTCTTTAATATCTACTACGGTGCCTTTTAATTTATTCGAAAACTCTATTTCAGTTCCGATTTTCATTTTTTTACCAGGTTTTACTAAAGTTTCCCAAATATTATTGTCCCTTTTTAAAAGTAATACTTCGATGCTTTCGTCTTTTCCTGGACGATTGCCGTAAATCCTACCTGGCATTACTTTTGTTTCGTTTATTACTAATGTATCTCCTGGTTTTAAATAGTCTAATACATCTTTAAAGTTTTTATGTTCTATTTTTTCCTTCTCTTTGTCGATGATTAATAACCTAGACTCGTCTCTTTTTTTAATAGGAGTCTGAGCTATTAGTTCAAGCGGCAAATCAAAATAAAAATCTGATTTCTTTAACAAAATTAACCTCTATTCAAAAAATAATTGTTCTTGCTCTACATCTTCTAAATTATAAGCTATGCCCATATGATCGTAAGCTCTTTTCGTCACTACTCTACCTCTTTGTGTTCTCTGTACGAATCCTAATCTGATTAGATAGGGTTCAAATACATCTTCCAAAGTGGTTTTATCTTCCCCCGTAGTAACTGCCAAAGTATCAAGTCCTACCGGTCTATTAGGAAAACTTTCAATCATAGTCATAAGTATTTTTCTATCAGTTCCGTCTAGCCCTAATTCATCTATCCCCAGTAAGTCCATAGCATCACATGCTACTTTATAATTTATATAGCCATCTTCAACTACTTCAGCGTAGTCTCTAACTCTTTTTAATAATCTATTTGCGATTCTAGGAGTTCCTCTAGATCTCCTAGCTATTTCTTCAGCACCTTTTTTATCTGTTTGGATATTTAATATACCAGCGCTTCGATTGACAATCTTTATTAAATCGTCAATATCATATAACTCTAAATTTAATAATACTCCAAATCTATCTCTTAATGGACCTGTCAACAAACCTGCTCTAGTGGTGGCACCTATTAAAGTAAATCTTGGCAAATCCAATCTAACAGATCTAGCTGTAGGTCCTTTTCCAATAATAATATCTATGGCAAAATCTTCCATAGCAGGATATAAGATTTCTTCAACAGTTTTATTCAATCTGTGAATCTCATCGATAAATAAAACGTCTCCTTCAATTAAATTAGTCAATATACTAGCCAAATCTCCCTGTCGTTCTATTGCAGGACCAGAAGTAATTCTAATATTCACTCCCATTTCAGAAGCTATAATATTTGCTAAAGTAGTTTTCCCTAGACCTGGTGGTCCATATAAAAGTGAATGATCTAAAGATTCAGATCTTAATTTCGCAGCTTTTATAAAAATTTCCAATTGCTCTTTAACTTTTGGCTGCCCAATATAGTCTTCCAGCCATTTTGGCCTTAAGTCTGTTTCATTTTCTATATCTTCAACTCTTTCTATAGAGCTTATAATTCTATTTTCTGTATCCATTAAACACCTACCTAGTCATTTGCTTCAGACCTTCTCTTATCAGCTGCTCTATACTCATTCCTTCTGAATACACTGATTCTAGCACATCTAAGACTTCATAGCTACTATACCCCAGACTAACTAAAGCTTCTTCAGCCTCTTGTAAGATTCCTTTTCCGACTTGAATACCCATTACAGCTTCAACAGGGATATGCTCTGTCTTATCCTTCAATTCCAATATTATTCTCTCTGCTGTTTTTTTTCCAACTCCCGGGGCAGTAGTCAATAGATTTATATCAGAATTTCTTATAGCTAAAATTAAAGAATCTATTGTGATTCCAGATAAAACTCCTATAGCAACCTTTGGACCTATTCCTCTTACAGTAGTAAGTAATTTGTAAACTTCTCTTTCTTTTGTTGAAGAAAATCCATATAAACTTATATCATCTTCTCTAACTACCATATTGATATATATCTTTGATGTATCACCTAATTCCAAATCCAATAAGGTACTTTTTGATGCCAATATTTTATATCCTATTCCATTATTGAGTACTACAAGGGAGTCAGATTCTTTATTTTCAATTTTTCCTATTATAAAATCATACATTTCATCTCATCCTATACATTTCTTTAAACTTTAATGCGCACCCATGTGTCAACGCAACACCTAAAGCATCTGCAGCATCATCGGGTTTTGGAATCTCTTCTAAATTTAGTAGCATCTTAATCATCTCTTGGATTTGAGATTTTTCTGCTCTTCCATATCCTGTGATTGCTTGTTTAATTTGTAGCGGTGTATATTCATAAATTTCTAAACCTCTAGATTTGCAAGCTAATATTTCTACACCTCGTGCATGGCCAACTGTTATAGCTGTTTTGACATTTTTGTTAAAAAAAAGTTCTTCTATGGCTAAATCTTGAGGTTGATATGTATCTATTAATTGAAGGAGCAATTCATATATTTTTTCAAGTCTCGTAGGTAGATCTAATGTAGATTCTGTGGTAATAACTCCATAATCTACTACGTTAAAATTATTCCCTTCAACATCTATTAGTCCATACCCAACTAGCGCTAATCCTGGATCTATTCCTAATATTCTCATTAAATTCAATATAGGCTAAGTAAACTAACCTAGCCTATTTGTATCTCCTTATTACTTTTTCTATTATTCCTGACCAATAAGCATCGGCCATTATTCTAACACCATCATCTAAAATTATTTGAACTATTCTTCTGTACATTTTAGATAATTCTATTCGAGTGAAAGGTTTACTTTCATATTTTAACACCGTTTTTCCTTTTTCATCCTCTACCATCTTAACTTGCTTATCTAAATACTTATTAATATTAAATATTTTGGGCTTTAGGATTTTCTTGTTGAAAGTATTAACCAATCTATTAAAGCTTACATTTGATTTAACTTCTTCTTTCATATGATTAATAAGTTCTTTTTTTATTAAAACAATTTCTGGATTACTCTTAAGTGTATCGCGAATGTAATTTTTGGTGTAAATGGATTTTACACCACAAGTGGATAGTACAATTTTCTCTATCTTATTTACATACTTAGTAGAATGATAACCACTTTTATATGCTTCCAAGTATACTAGGAGTTCAAATCGATTGATGTCATTATGAATTAGTTCTGAAATATTTTTTGCGGCCAAGTCTTTACCTGGTCTTCCCCTTAGAGATCTTTTGACAATTTTTTTAAGAGTGCCCATGGATAGATATTGAGGGAAAATATTGCCTAAATTTTCTTCAGATTCATAAATATTAATAAGTAAATGAATGCTATTTATGTCGTTGTTATATAAAAATTTTCTCTTTAAAGAATTTGAAAGATTTCTATTATTTTCTGCTAACACTATTTTCCTCCTTGGTGTACAAATCATTATACTATATTTTTCACCTTTTGTGATACTAATTTATTAAGATTAATTGATAATATAAAATATATCCCACTCTAATGACCGCATATTCCAGGGAAAATGCAATAAAAAAATAGTTTCTATAAAATCTACTAGAAACTATTTTCATTTTTTAATAACTAAATGCAAAAACACCTTGTTCGTTATATTCGTTAATTGATTCAATAATATATTCAAATATAGCTTTGTTTAAAGCTAAAGCATAGTCCAAATCTCTTCCAAAACTTTCGTCTTCCAAATACTCTTCAATTACATCTTCTATATAAGACTTAATCTTAGGTAATGTATGGAATAAGTTTTCGTCATCGATTTCCAATGACTCACAAGAAATTACATTATTGGAAAATTCATGGGTTTTAGAATATTCATTTAATTCTACCTCATATTTTAAGTGTTTTACCAAAGACTTAGGCATTTCCCAACGATCTGCATGAGCCTTGCAAGTAAAATCTGCTAAATAATGAGAAATTATTCCAATATCTCTGCTGAAAATCTTTAATGCAACGTAATTGCAATTTGTAAAATCTAAAAACCTATTTACAAAAATTAGTTTAGCTATTCTTAATATAATATAATCAATACTATTATCATAGTAATGTCTATATAATTTGTATTTCGGTAAAATATCTGGAGCAATTGAACCCCACGTTAGTCTATCATAATTTAACTCTATTCCATAATTGTCTTTAATGTGCTCATAAAGATGATTGCTTATGAGCTTATGAGTCTGTGTGTGTATAATCAACACTCCTTGTAATTTTTCTACCCTTATTTTACAATAAGTGCACTACTTATGTCAAATTTGAAATTAATTAATTTAAATTTTCATTTATTGCACTCCATATATTAGGAGTCTCGAATCCTTTTCTCCAAGATGCCACACCAGCAATGTCATATTTCGTAGCTAGCGAAGTCTTGGCAGCAATTGATTGAGCATCTTCTAGCCAAATACTCACATTTGTGCCACCCACTTGTTTCTTACCAACCATTTGCTTTACTGTGTCATCCCATTCCAATTCAATGTTGTTGTTTTTAATATATTCATTTGCCGTTTCCATAGATACACTTTGAGATGTAACTTTTCCATCATTTTCAAACCATATTCTAGTGTATAAAGGTAAGCTCAAAATAAACTTTTCCATAGGAATAGATCGAAATAAAACATTCATATTACTTTCAACCCAGCTATATTCCGCTACACTTCCAGCTGTAGGCGAAGTAGCCCAATGTTGGTCATATGCCATAAGCATAATATAATCAGCAGCCTTTGCTAAAGAAGCTCTATCATATGGCTCTTTTTCAACGTCGCTAAAAATCCTAGGAGTCACGTCAACGCTTACTACCATATCACTTTGTTTAAAAATAGGATACAATTCTCTAACAAATTGAGTAAAGTTATCACGGGTTTGAATATTAATATTTTCAAAGTCTATATTTATTCCATCTACATCCAAACTCTTAGCTATTTCATACATATTTGATATGATTTTTTGCCTTTGAGAACTGGTGGCTAAAGCATTTTCAGTAAGTCTTTCTTCAAAATTATTATCAAACATTGGCCACACGTCATACCCATATCTCTTACACGCAGCGATATAATCTCTGTTTGATCTATCTGTAATTGATAAATCTGAATTTAAAGAAAACCAAGTAGGCGACATTACGTTTACGCCTACAAGATTTTCTACTGCATTTCCATTTTCAGTTTTAATAAATGTGTAATCCCATACTAAATTGACTTTCTCTTTATCCTCTAAAGTAGCTACTTCTTCGGACTTTATAGGACGAATAAAGGATTCAAATTGATAAGATAGTTCTAAATGTCTTTTTCTTACATAGCCTGCACGGCCATTTAATTCTCTAACTTTATAAAATTTTTCTGTTTCGCCATATACATACAATTCTGTGTCTTTGGTCAATACTTTTACTATTGGAGAATCGATATCAGCTTCCTCTCTTAAGGAGGACTTGTCTACAATAATTTTACCCTTAGCATATTCGGTATCAGTTCTATCCATAGTGACAATATTTTCTTCAGAATTGAATTTGGTGTCCACTGGATAGTCATATACAAATGCTTCTATAGGGAGCATTAATGTTCCGTCAATTTCAGTTACAGGAGCTCTCAAATTTATTGGAATATCATTTGCAGTACCTTCCAAAGCATCTACTTTATACCTTCTGACCATATTAGGAGATGTTATTATTACTGTTTTTTCTCCCTCGTCATAATGTATATCTTCATCTAATTTTTCTTTAATGAAGTCGTAGGATAAATAAACCTGACCTGAAACTACTTTACTTGATTCTATAGGCTGTAAATCTCCTTCATACACAAATCTTTGATCTACGTATAGAACTGAAGCTTCATCGGATTCAACATCTCTAAATAATAAGAAGTATATTCCTCCGAATATTAATCCTATTACAATCAAAAATACTAACAATTTCTTCATATGTTATATTAACTCCGTTTCTCTTGTATTTCTTTAATTTTACTTTTTCCTAAGTCACTTTTTAAAAAATCAATTGTACTCTTTGGTAGAAGCTTATAGGCATCTTCAACTTTGCCTTCTTCAATTAATCTTCTTACCACTGAAGCACTTATATAGGTTCCATTATCCTTAATCCTATCAATTTTTTCAAGTAATAAATTGTATTTTTCAAAACTTTTAAGTAAATTTTCATTATAATTAGCAGTCATGAGGTCAATTGGTTCATCACCAACAAATCTAATATTTATTTTTAAATCCTTTGCGATTCTTTTTGAAAAGATTGTAGCATCTAGTTCTGTATAGATGTCAGTTGTTTCATCTAATTTTTTTATAAAATATGTTGGAAATGTAGCCTGGGAAATTATATATGGCCCACCTAAAATCACTACTACCTTATCATCATTTTTGTATTCATTTTTAACAATTGAATATCTTTCTTCAGTGGTAAAAGTAGATTTATCTTCTTCTACAATGAATACTATCAATTCGTCAACTTTGCTTTTGGCATACTCAAGCAAATGTTTATGCCCTAATGTCATAGGATTGCAATTTACGACAACAGCCCCTCTGGTTTTAGCTTTGGGATTTAATTTTTCTTTTATGGATTTAATCCACTTATCATACGAAGAAAAACCTCCTTCAAACAAAGATACTCTATCTGTAGACACGACCTCAGTAAGTCCTATCCCTTGAAAAATATAACCGTTATTAGGAGTTGTGAAAACATAGTGTCCCAATCTGTTATTTTCAAGAAGAAAATTAAGTAAAGCATTGTATATCATAGATAAAAGTCCATGGCCCATATATTCTTCATCAATAAAAAAATATTTCATAACCTTTCCATCGACTGAACCAGTGCCTACAATTTTGCCATTGTCTCTGACTACTGCAGTTCTTTCTGGGTTATCATAATTAACATCAAATTTTTGCAAATAATCCCAAATTTCTTTAGTTTCAAAATTATTTCTTTTATTTACAAAACTTGTAAATAGCATAATTCTAATCCTCCAATCTATAAAAATCTAATTCTACTATATTTGAAAAATCTGAGCCCAAACTTGTAAGCTTTATGGCATCATCTACTATCTCAATATATCCTTTTTCAATATTCTTATTTATTTCATTAGAGTAATCATTTATAAAATCAATTTCAAATTCACTATTAATTTCCTCTATACTCAATCCTCTATTCATTCTTATACCCATAATAATCTTTTCATTTATTTGATCTAATTTACTCAAAACTTGATTATTTTTTGTAGCTCGAGCTCCGTTACTTAAATTATCTATATATTCCATGATATTGTCGTAATTTTCCATTCTTAAATCTTGAATTCTTGAATGAGCTCCGAGACCTATACCTAAATAATCACTACATCTCCAATATTTAATATTATGTCTACATTCAAATCCAGTCTTTGCAAAGTTTGAAATCTCATATTGATTAAATTTAAATTCATTTAGTTTATTGACTAAAAAATGATATATCTCTCGGTCTTCATCTTCTGTTGGTAGATTTAAGTCTTTGCCTTGTGCATACATATCTCCAAATGGTGTATCTTCTTCAATTATCAGACTATATGCAGAGATGTGTTGAATATCAAGGTCCAAAGCTTCATCTAGCGAATATTTAAAGGAATCAAAGGTTTGTTTTGGAATTGAGGTCATCAGGTCCAAATTAATATTTATAAATCCAACTTCTTTCGCCAATTCTACTAATTTGTAAATATCTGCACGATTGTGAAGACGTCCTAATAATTTAAGTTCTTCATCTACAAAAGACTGAGCGCCTATACTTATTCTATTTATTCCAAGCTTACGATACGCTCTTAGTTTTTCTAAATTAGCTGAGTTAGGGTTTACTTCTATAGTAAATTCCAAGTCGTTGCTAATATGAAAATTTTCATTAATAGACTCAACTAATTGAGTTATTTCTTCCACTGATAATAATGAAGGAGTACCTCCCCCTATAAAAATAGTATCAAGGATATAGTCATTGTAAAAATTGGACTCTAATTTAATTTCACTTAAAAGAGAGTCCAAATATTTTTTTTGAATTGTCTTTGAATAGCAACCTGAATTGAAATCACAGTAGTCGCATTTTCGTTCACAAAATGGAATGTGAACATACAATCCTAAATTAGTTTTCATCATATTTTAACACTGCTAAAAAGGCATCTTGAGGTATCTCAACAGATCCAATTTGTCTCATTCGTTTTTTACCTTCTTTTTGTGCTTCCAATAGTTTTTTCTTTCTAGATATATCTCCACCATAACACTTAGACAATACATCCTTTCTAAGAGCTCTAATAGTTTCTCTAGCTATTATTTTAGTTCCTATTGCTGCTTGTATAGGTATAGCAAATTGATGTCTAGGAATTTCATCTGTTAATTTCTCACAAATTGTTCTACCTCTTTCATACGCCTTATCTTTGTGTACTATCAGTGAAAGGGCGTCTACAAGTTCTCCGTTTATTAGTATGTCTAGTTTTACTAAATCACTTTCTCTATATCCTATAATCTCATAGTCAAGGGATGCGTATCCACTAGTCTTAGATTTTAATGCATCAAAAAAATCATATACTACTTCATTAAGGGGAAGCTCGTAGTGAACACTTACTCTTGTGGTATCTAGGTATTCTATGTTTTTAAATATTCCTCGTTTGCCTTGGCATAATTCCATAATCGTACCCACATAAGAAGACGGCGCCATAATGGTCGCTTCCACAATAGGTTCTTCCATCTTGGAAATTTCAGTTAAAGGTGGTAAATTCGATGGATTTTGTATTTCTAGAACCGTTCCATCAGTTTTAGTAATTTTATATATAACTGAAGGAGCTGTGGTTATTATGTTTAGATCAAATTCTCTTTCCAATCTCTCTTGAATTATCTCCATATGAAGAAGTCCTAAGAATCCACATCTATAACCAAATCCTAAAGCCTGTGAAGTTTCTTGTTCGTAAGATAATGCGGCATCGTTAACTTGAAGTTTTTCCAACGCATCTCTAATCGTTGTGAATTCTTCACCTTCGGCTGGGTAAATTCCACAATATACCATGGAAGTTGCTTCTTTATAACCTGGTAGAGCGTCACTCGTAGGATTTTTACCATCAGTAACAGTATCACCTACTCTAGCGTATTTAACGTCCTTTATAGAAGCTGTGAAAAATCCTACTTCTCCCGCTTCTAGTTTTTCAGTAAGTACTTGGCCTTTGGAAATATAGCCAACTTCATCGACTTCAAATTTGGCTTCTGTTGCCATAAATTTAATTTCCATACCTGGTTTAATAACACCATCAAATACTCTAATGAAACAAATTACTCCTCTATATGGATCGTAAAGAGAGTCAAACAGCAATGCCTTTAGCGGAGCTTCCTTATTTCCTGAAGGAGCTGGCACTTTTTCCACTATTGCTTCCAGTACGTCGCCGATATTTAATCCTGTTTTAGCAGATACCAAAGGTGCATCCTCTGTGTCTAACCCTATAATATCTTCTATCTCCGTTTTAACTCTATCAGTGTCTGCACTTGGCAAATCTATTTTATTAATTACAGGTATGATTTCCAAATCTTGGTCCAAAGCTAAATAGACATTTGCAAGTGTCTGAGCTTCTATCCCTTGGGCTGCATCTACAACTAAAATAGCCCCTTCACAAGCAGCAAGGGATCTTGAAACTTCATAATTAAAGTCCACGTGTCCTGGAGTATCTATTAGATTGAGAATATATTTTTCCCCATCTGCAGAAGTGTAATACAATCTCACTGCCTTTAACTTGATTGTTATTCCCCTCTCTCTTTCCAAATCCATATTGTCAAGTACTTGAGCTTCCATCTCCCTTGATGTATAGGCTCCTGTGCTCTCAATTAATCGATCTGCAAGAGTAGATTTACCGTGGTCTATATGTGCAATAATTGAAAAATTTCTAATATTATTCATCTGTTAACGTATCACTCCAATTTTATTTAAAGGATAATATCTAAATACCGCTTCTCCTTTTACTATATCCAATGGTATTTCACCAAAAACTCTAGAGTCTGTTGAAGCTCTATAATTCCTGTTATCGCCTAAAACAAATACCATGTCTTTGCCAATTTTCCAATGGTCAATACTATTATCTAATTGTGTACTTATTCCATTTTCTATATAATATTCATCCAGCTTTTTACCATTTACATAAACTAAGCCATCAGCAATTCTAACTTCATCCCCTTCCACTGCGATTACTCTTTTTATGTAATCGTCTTGGGGATTTAAAGGTGAATCAAAGATGACAATGTCTCCTTTATCAGGATTGTCTATTAAAAGTGTTATTTTAAGGGAAATGAGCTTATCTCCATTTTCCAATGTGGGATACATGGAGCTTCCTTGAACTATTGTGGTATTAAAAATAAAAGTCTTGATGAATAATGCCAGAATCACAGCAAAAACAATTGCCATAACCCATCCAATCACTTCACTAAAAAAAGATTTCTTTGCATCTTTTTCAGAAACTTTACCTCTATCCATATCAAACCTACCTCTTTCTAATAATAGTATTGTACCATTATTTAAACATTTATTAAAGTATTTTACGTTATGCAACTACTTCAAGAACTATTTTACATTTTTTTCTTCAATCTTTGCAATTATTTATTGAATTATTCCATTAGTTCTACTATAATATAGTTTACGTAAAGATTTAAACATGTATGGAGGTGTATTAAAATGGCAAATATAAAATCTTCATTGAAAAGAGCTGAAATAGCTAAGAGAAATGCTCTTAGAAATAAGTCTCTAAAATCTCAAATTAAAACTTATGTGAAAAAATTTGAAGACGCAATAGAAGGCGCTGACATGGATAAAGCAAAAAAATATCTAAATCTAGCAGAAAGTAAATTGAGAAAAGCACAATCAAAAAATGTTTTTCACAAAAACACAGCTTCTAGAAAAATTGGACAATTAACTAAAAAATTTAATTCTTTAGTAAAATAAATTTAATCCTCTGAAATCAGGGGATTATTTTTATTTACACATATCCACTATTAAATATTCCATCAACAATAATTGGTCTTGAGAAGTAGATTTGAGCTTCTTGTCTATATCCAATATCTTCTCTAAATTATCTCTTAAATCGCAAAGATCTGTCCCTCTAGATATTTTGGAAACTATTTTAAATTCATAATCAGAAGGAATTCCTATAATTTTTTTTATATCCACTTCACTTTTCATATCTTGGTATAAACTCGAATACTTATACATTTGTCTGTACCTTCTTTGAATCATATACAATATACCATTTAATGATTCGTTCTTGTCATATAAATCGTGTAGGTATCTTAAGGAATCAGCTGAATTTTTATTAGCAAGCCCTTCTAATAAATTAAAAATATCACTGTCATTCGCCTTCTCAGTTGTCTTATTTATTTCTTCTCTTGTAATTCTTTCACTTGAAGAATAAGATATTAATTTTTCCACTTCTGTTTCCACATCATATAGATTCACATCTACTTTTTTATTGTGATATCCAGACAGCATGATAAAATACGACAAGTCACCTTCATTAATTGCTTTGTCTCTTTTTAATATCTCTTTTTTTAAAAATTTGGATAGTTCGTGATTGTTTAGCTTGTCGAATTCAATCACTTTATTAATTCCTTTAAAAAATTTATATAGTTTAGTATTCTTTTTAAGATTCTGATCCGAATCATGAAAAATTACGATCGTATCATCAGATATATTTTTTAGTGTTTCAAAAAAAACGTCACTTAAATTTTGTTTAGTTTGCAAGTTGTTTAACTCATTAATTATCACTACCCTTTTGTCACTCATGAACGGAAGGGTTTCTATTGAACTATAAAAATTATCTAACTCCAAATCTATACTATTTAAATAGGTGTAATTGAAGTCTTTGAAAGTTGGGTTTACAAATGTATTAACTATATATTCTATAGTCCTTTCCATGACAAGCCCTTCTTCACCAGTAAATAGATAGGCTCCATTTATATTTTTATTTTCAATTTGTTTTCTAAATTCTCCGTATTTCATTTGACTCCTCATTTTTCTTTATTTGTACCAAGGTCATAATAAATATTATAGCAGAAAAAACTTGTAATCCCATATCTGTTCTTAACCCTTGTGGATTTTTGTAAGTTTTATAGGATATTTTATCGTCTATTTTAAAAATAATTTCCCCTTCTAAATCCGTTCTTAATATTTTACTGTTAATATTATTTAAATTGTCCAGTACTTTTTTCGAAGGATGACCATAAGAGTTGTTTTTACCCACAGAAATTATACTAAATTTAGGTCTGGTAGAATATGAAAAATTTCTACTTGTAGAATTCTCTGAACCATGATGTGCTACTTTTAAGATATCAATATTTCCAATAACTCCAAGCAATTCATCTTCTAGATTAGATGAAGCATCTCCAGTAAATAAAATTTTCGTATTCTTATATGTAATTAAAACAATAAGGGATGAGTCATTGGATTGTATAAATTCATCTGGCTTTATATTTAAAAACTCCATTTTAAAATCTTTATCTATAATCAAAGGTGTATTTTTTACAGGATAATAAATTTTTGCATTGCTGTTTTCAATGGATTCAAAAGTTCTGTTCCCAACTTCTTTTTTATTTATTATCACATTTTCCACTAAGTTTTTTTCCAAAAGCTTTTCGGTTCCACCTGTGTGATCTTCATCAAAATGACTTAAAATTAATATGTCAATTTTATCTATACCTCTTTTGATCATTCCCCTAGCTGTAACTTCTTCACCAGGATTATAAGAAGAGTTTATGGTGCCACCAGTATCTATTTGTATGTATTTATCCTTGTATAAAATATAAGCACTATCTCCTTGTCCAACATCGTAAAATCCTAAATAAAGGGCATTTCCACTTCCCATAACTAGTGAAGCTAAAATTATTAAAGAAAATGAAACTCCAATTATCTGTCTATTTCTATAAAATATTTTAATTAAAGATTTATTTAGTATCAAAAATAAAAATACATAGTACATAATCACAAAATTAATACCTGGATAATAAATTCTAAATCTAAAATCTAAAAATGATACCATATGATCTAGGTAAAAACTTGAGCCTTCAAGAAGTAAATCCAAAGTGCTTAATAGTAAACCTCCAATTCCAAGAAAATTTTCCAAAATTAAACCTATATATGTTCCTATTAGCACAAAAGAAATAATCGGAGTCATAAATAGATTAGCGATTAGTGAAACTAGGTTGAAATTATTAAAATTATATACAAGTAAAGGAAATAATAATATATTTACACTTAAATATAAAGCCAAGGAATTTAATAAATAATTATTTTTATTTATGTTTAGTCTTTCATACATAATAGAAATACCATATACTGAAATAAAACTTAATTGAAACCCCAAATCATATAGCCACTTTGGATAAATAGTCAATAATATGATACAAGCTAAATATATTACCGATGTAGATGTAATTTTAAATTTGCTAATTGCTGAAATTTCTCTTATGAAGTACATTAGCATTGCCCTACTTACAGATGGAGGATAATCAAGAATAAATCCGTATAAAATTAAAATGGAAAAAACAATCGTAAATCTCGAATTGTATTTTATTACCATTTTAATAAATAAGAATTCTAAAACACCTATAAGAATGAATATATGTAGCCCTGAAATCGCAAGTAAATGAGCTAATCCCCCTTCTTGATACAATTCTTCAATATCTTCGTCCATATCACTTCCATCAGCTAATACTATCTTTTTTATTATGCCTCTATTTTCAGCAGAAAAATAATTGTCTATGATGGAAGTTATATTGGCAATAATTTTAAGTTTCAAATTTTTTATTAATGATGGATTGTCAGCTCTAGTTAAGTCATAAGATTTTGCATTGTTAATAATATTTTTCACAAAAAAGTAGTCTTCACGATTTTGAAAATTAAAATTGTAATGGCCGCCAATACCTTCTATCTCAATAGTACCTTCTACTAAGTCAAATAGCTCATATTTCACATCTCCTCTAGTAGCAATAGAAAATTTTCCATTACCTTTTGTCAATACTTCTATACGTTGATAACTATCATATCTTTTATTTACCCTTGTAACTTCTCCAGAGATTTCAATCTCTTGTCCTATTTCATAGTTAAAAGTATTATGGAAAAATATAATATAAAATGATAAAAGCAAGACACCAAAAAGAAAATACTGGCTATCATGCGAATTCGTAGCAATTACAAAAGTTGCAACAATAACTAGAAATGCAAAATAAAAATAAATATTCAATTCAAAAAATATTAGTATCCCTATGATTAAACCTATCATACAATTGCGAATCTTATTTTCCATAATATTATTATATCAGATTCTATTTGTAAGAAAACGATTCTATGATAAAATGTATTTGGTGATTGAAATGACTGAAAAATTATATATGATTAACTCTTATTTAAATGAGGTAGAAGGAAAAGTACTCCTAAATAGAAAAGTAGGAGATGAGTATCATACGATTTTAGACAAAACTATTTTTTATCCTGACGGTGTGGGTGGCCAAAGAGGCGATAAAGGATGGATAAATGACGTGATCGTTGAAAAATCTATAGAGAAAGATGGGAAAATTATACATATCACAAAAGATAAAATTCCCGGCAGTACTGCATTGGTTAAAATAGATTGGGAACATCGTTTCCAAATTATGCAACAACATACAGCTCAACATATTATCTCTTCGTGTTTTCACAGATTATTTGATATTCCCACTATTAGCTTTCATGCATCTGATGGGTTCATAACTATCGATTTAGATACTGACTATTTAGAAAATTACGAAACTGAAAAAGTAGAAGAATTAGCTAATACCATAGTACAAAATAATTTTTTAGTAAAATCGTATTTTCCTAAAGAAGAAGATAAAAGCAAAATAGATTTTAGAAAATCCCCAAAGGTCAATAAAAACTTGCGTGTCGTAGAAATTGATTCCATAGACTATTCTGCATGCGGCGGTACACATGTAAATTACACGGGAGAGCTTGGATTATTAAAAATAATCGAGATTTATAAGCAAAATGGAAAAGCTAGAGTAAAGGTTTTGGTAGGTAAAGAATCATTATTGGATTATACAAAAAAGAATAATATTGTTTATAATTTAGCCGAAAAACTATCTGCTAATAGCGACAATCTTATTGAAAAATTCGATATGCATGTAGAATCTAAAATTTCTTTGTCCGAAAATTACGCCTCATTAAAGAACAGCTTCTTCCAATTATTAAAAGAAAATTCCATGACCAATCTTGAACACTTAGGAAATTATAAATTGCTCTTTGAAAACTTTTATAGACTTAATTTTTCCGAGGCTATTAATTATTCAAAGTTTTTCGAAGAAGATAATATTATATTGATTCTATATCATCAAAACAATGAGTTAGTTCAATTCTTAATTAAACCTTGTGGCAATACCACTATTAATATGGAACTTTTAATGGATAGGCTAAAAAACAAATATAATTTAAGAGGTGGAGGTAATAAAAAGCTTCTCCAAGGAATTATATATATTTCAAAAAATGAAAATGTAATTGATATTTTTAGAAATGAGCTTGAAAATTTGAATATATGATTTAAAAAAGACTCACAGTGGAGTCTTTTTTTATCATTTTCAATTATTATTGTTTCATCAATTTATCTAACAGTATTTTTTGTTCTACTTGTGCTACTAGTTTTCTAGTGTACTCTACTGTATCTGGGTTTACGCTTATAGATGTGATACCATTTTGTACTAAGAATTCTGCAAATTCTGGATACTGTGATGGTCCTTGGCCACAAATGGATACTGTCTTACCATATTTTTTAGCAGCTTCGATTATGACCTTTACAGCTCTTTTAACAGCTTCATTTCTTTCGTCAAAGTAGCCCATGTTATTCATTTTTTCAGAATCCCTATCAGCTCCCATGACTAGTTGAGTCAAGTCGTTACTTCCAATGGAGAAACCATCCACCAATTGCGCAAATTCTTCTGCCATCATAACAACTGAAGGTACTTCAGCCATAATCCATAGTTTAAAGTCAACACTTTGAACTAAACCTTCATCAGCCATTATTTCCTTGACTTTTATAAGCTCTTCTGGAGTTCTTACAAACGGAAGCATAACTACTACATTTTTAAGACCGTGATCTTCTCGAACCTTTTTAATTGCTTGGCATTCTAATCTAAATCCTGCTTCATATTCTGGAGAAATATATCTAGATACCCCTCTCCATCCAATCATAGGATTTTGTTCAATGGGCTCTACTTCTTCTCCACCTTTTAGGCCTCTGTACTCGTTAGTTCTAAAGTCTGAAAGTCTAACTGTTAATTGCTTAGGATATATCGCAGAAGCTACAGCATAAATTCCTTCAACTAATTTATCAACCATTAGTTGTTGTTGACCTGTTTCGATCAAATACATAGGATGCGCGCCAATCATATTGGTAAATATAAACTCTGTCCTCATAAGACCTATTCCATCAAAGGGAAGTTGCTTATGCTTTTCAATCAAGTCAGGCTGTCCTAAGTTCATATATATCTTAGTTGCAGTTATTGGAGCTAAATAATTTTTAAGTTCCTCTGTAATGACAAATGGTCCTGATGCTCCCTCAGTCGGTTTTTCATCATCAGTTTTCTTATTTAAAACATTTCCTTCGTAAACTACTCCCCTAGTAGAGTCTACGGTAACAAATTGTCCTTCGGTCAAATCCTTAGTTGCGCTTTTTGCACCAACTATACAAGGAATTCCAAGCTCTCTAGATACAATAGCAGCGTGGCAAGTTCTTCCACCTTCGTCAGTTACAACAGCTGCACATTTTCTCATAGCAGGTACCATGTCAGGATTCGTCATACCAGTTACCAGTACGTCTCCGTCTTCAACTTGGTTAATATTGGTCAGGTCCTCTACTATTCTTACTTTTCCTCTTCCGATTCCTGGAGAAGCTGCAAGTCCTTTAACCAAGACAATAAGCTCTTCTTTTTCATCTTCTTTTATTGTAGTAATAGGTCTAGACTGTAATATATAAAGTTTTTTAGTATCTTCATCTATTCCCCACTCAATATCTTGAATGCTTTTATATAAATTTTCAATTTTTATACCATAATCTATCAAAGTACTCAATTCATATGAGCTTAAACACTCACTGGAAACAGCTTCATTTCCTAGATAATCCGCTACTTGGACTAGTCGTGTACCTATTCCATCGTCAGCTTTAATTACCATTACATTTTTTTCAGAAATAGTAGTTTCTACAATTTGTTTTGTCTTCTTATTTACAATATATTCATCAGGAGTTACCATACCGCTAACTACAGCCTCTCCTAATCCATAACTAGCATTTATCATCATTTCGTCTAGATTTTGAGAAATTGGATTTGCGGTGAACATTACTCCACTTTTTTCGCTATTTACCATTTTTTGAACTACTACACTTAACGCTACATCAAAGTGATCAAATTTTTGTTTCTCTCTGTAGTATATAGCTCTTGCAGTCCATAAAGAAGCCCAGCACATTCTAATATGTTTAAGCAATTCGTCTTCTCCAGCAATGTGAAGATAAGTATCTTGTTGACCTGCAAAAGAAGCATCTGGTAGATCTTCAGCAGTAGCAGATGATCTTACAGCCACAAGGGGATTTTCTAGATCGACCGCTTTACTAAAGTCCCTATAAGCAGCTCTTATTTCTGCCTCAAGGTCTTCAGGAATTTTACTCTCATTTAGTTTAGCTTGTAATCTTTCGCTAACCAAGGTAAGAGAATCTGGGTTGTCCACATCTAGTCTTTCTAATAATACTTTTACAGTTTCATTCAAATTTGTGTAGTCAATAAAGTAGTTATACGCTGAACTTGTTACGCAAAATCCCGGTGGAACATCCAAACCCATTTGGGTCATTTCACCTAAATTTGCACCTTTTCCGCCAACTATTGGGATATCATTTTTCCCTACTTCATTGAAGCGTTTAATATATCTATACTTTGACATATTTTCTACCTCCAATTTCTTTTTTCTATGTTTAATTATACCCTATAACTGAGTAATTTCCAAAAGAATTTAATTATATTGATTTTAATTTAAAGTCTAAATAATCGCTAGATACACATAAAAGTTCCACGCCAGAAAAATTACCTTCTATTGCAAAATAATGCCCCTCGCCATGTAAATGTCCATATACACAAGTATCTACTTTATATTCAATCATCAGCTCTAAAAATTCGTTGGGACTTTTGGCACAATTAAATGGCGGATAATGAATCATCACTATTCTTTTCTTGCCACTCATATCACCTCGATAACTGTCCAGTGATCGTTTTAATCTATTAATTTCTCTTACAAAGATTTTTTCGTCTTCTTCTGTAAATATCTCTGAGTCCCTAGAGTACCAACCACGAGTTCCACTAATAATATAATCTCCATATTCTACATGATCATTATATATGTAATTTATAGAATTGAACCCCAAGGATTCTAATTTAGATTTCGTTCCCCACCAATAGTCATGATTTCCTTTTATAAAACATTTAGTTCCTGGCAATTCGTCAATTTTTTTTAAATCTTCAATGCTGTCCTCTAGTTTTAATGCCCAAGAAATATCACCTGGAACTAAAACTAGGTCTTCAGGTGACACGTTATTTATCCATGACTCCATTATTTTCTTTTCATGGTTAATCCAATTTTCTCCAAAAATATCCATGGACTTGGACTTCGTATGATCAAAGTGCAAGTCTCCTATACTCCAAATCATCATTTCTCCTATAAATTAATTAAGTTTATACCTTCATTTAATTGATTATCAAATAGAATGTCTTTATGATTTGTAAAAAATATTATTTGATAATCTTTAGAGATTTTCTTTAACAAATTTAGGCTAGCTTTTTTTCTTTCCTCGTCATAAAGAGTTAGTCCATCATCTATAAATATGGGGAAATCTATACCTGAATTTACAATTAATCCCAATCTATAAGCTAAATAAACTTGCCCAATTGTACCTTGACTTAAGTCATCTACATTTACCATTTGACTTATTTCTTCATCAAACAAGGTTATTTCACCCTTATCTCCAATATACAATTTTGAATATTTGCCATTTGTAATCTCTTTGATAAATTCGCTACTATCTTCTATGAGTACAGTAGATGCTTCAAGGAAATTACTTTTTGAAATTTTTTTCAATATTGAAATGCTGATTTCGCCCATATCTTTATTAAAATTCAACTCTTCAAGTCTTTTGGACAATTCCTTTTTTTTACTGTTTTTAAAATTTAATCTTTCTTTCTCTCCGTCTAGGTGACGAATTCTTTCGAGTAGCTTTTCCTTTAGAATTTTACTTTCTGAAATTTCTCTTCTAATTTCTCCAATTCTCTCATAATTAGATTGTATATCAATATTTGAAATCACATTACTACTGCTATCCTTTTTTTCTAAAAGTAAGTCTAGTTCATTATATAGTAATCTTAAATCGTTCTTTTTAGATTTTAATGAATTTTCTTGAAATATTGAATATAAAAATCCCAAAAGAAATACTAACCCTAACCCCATTAAGAGTTTTTTATTGAATATAACGCCTAAAATTAAAGAGAAAATGCTGATTAAAATAAGAACTTTGCCATATGGATTAGAAAACTTTGACAATTGTAAAATTTTATCTTCGAGCTCTTCAATCTTATTTTCCACCTTACCAATCTCATGTAAATCTTGTGATGATTTATTATTTGTAATGATGTCGTTATTGCCAATGACTTTTTGAAAATTAAACTCCAATTCAGCTAGTGCATTTTCTTTTTCCAAAATTATATCATTTATTTTTTCAATTTTTTTAAGGATCAAGTCATATTCATTAGAATCAAACTGATGTTTTAAGCTTTCTTCAACGGAGTTTAATTCACTGTTGATATTTCTAAGTTCTTTCTTATCATCTTTTCCAAATGTATAGTTTTCAATTTTTGAAATAAGGCTTTCAACTGACATCGTTTCAGATTGAGTACTAAAATGATTTATTATTCTATCTTTAAGGTCATAAGATAAATTTTCTTCCATAATAAGCTCATCGCTAATAATGAATAAATCTCTAAGTGTAGATTCACTAACTCCAAAAAAGGTTTCATCTAAAGATTCAACTTTTTTAGATGGATCCACGTGAAAAATAGACTTGGCATCTTCTCCACTAATTAAATTGTGTATAGTCAAACTTTCTTTCGTTTTCATGAAGTTTCTATAAAAATAATATGACAGTTCCTCATATTCTATTATCATGCTGCCTTCATATCTACTACTTATCCAAGGAATATTTCTTTCGTAATCTTTAGTATAAATTGTTCTCTTAGATCCTGGTACAGTCCCTCCAAAAAGCATATTGAACACAAAGGATCTAATGGTAGACTTTCCGCTTTCATTTGGACCACAGATTAAATTGAAATTGTCCTTCAATTCTATCTTTTTATCTAATAGCTTTCCGTAAGAAACCAAATTTAATTCTCTAAGCTTCAAACTCTTCCCTCCAAGGAAAAACTTCAATTCCTATATTAATCAATTTTTCTTGTTCTTTTCCAGAATAATTTTCTAACACATGAGTAAGATATTTGCCCAATAAATTATTTTTATTTTCATATAATAATACATCCACGTCTATCAAACTAGTGGTTAAATCTACTAATTCAAAATAAAAAAATCTCTGACCAAATATGTTATTAAGTTGTTCTAATTCTAGGTTATTATGCTTTCCAAAAAAATTAATTTTAAGAAAGTCTTTCTCATCTATATTTTTTATTAATTCCTCTACACAGGCATATAATTCAATATTATTAACTATTCCTGTTACATCAACTTCCAAGATTCTATATTGTCTACTTGCGAAGTTTACAAAATTTACCATGTGATTCCCATTGGTAAAGTCTATTAAAAATCCTCCACGTTCACCTATATCGGAAAAACTTAATGGTTCAATAGAACCTGAATAGTACGTCTTCTCTCCTATCCTTCCAGGTTTATGAATATGTCCTAAAGCAATATAGTCAAATCCCCAACTTTCTAGCTTCGGGATATCTAATGGCAAATAATTATTTGCTGGAGAATTAGTTCCATGGATAGATAAAATATTGATATAATTATCATCTAAACTCACTTCAGGAATTTCAAAGTATTCATATTCTACTTTTGACCAACTGAAACCATAAATTCTAACTTTTTGTTCTATTTCCACATATTCCAGAGATTCACTGAAAATATAAACATTTTTGGGCGAATTTGAAGCTAAATATTCTGATTTGACGCTTATATGATCATGATTTCCCAAGGAAATAACGAAATTTATATCGCCATACTTCTCAAATAAATAGTTTAGTCTATCCAAATTAGATAAACTCATACTATCATTTTCATATAAGTCTCCAGGAATTAATACTATTTTGACATCACTATTTTTAGCAAATTCTAATGCCATTTCAAAAGTCTTCCAAATTTCTTCCCGTCTCAATGAAAAAGCGCTTCCAACTACACCTTCTAAGCTAAATTCTCTACCCAGATGTATATCCCCTAGATGAAGAATTTTAAATTTACCATTATGCATTTACTTTCTCAACTAAAATATTTTTCATCTGAGTTTTAACTTGAGAAACATCTCTTTTCAACGTCTCTCTTTTAAGTTCGATTCCAGTTACCGCTAATGCTATAGAAAGTCTCATTTCTTCTTCATAGTTTTTATTTAAAGCAGCGACATAACCAGATAAGATTCTGTCTTTATTGTCAGCATCATAAGAAATGTTTTCTCCGCTTGTGGTGTAAATATGCGTTTTTGTAAATAACTGTAAATTTCCTTTTGGATTATAATAAATTA
>JAAZCH010000108.1 GCA_012513395.1 Tissierellia bacterium | reverse complement strand
CATTGCCATATGTCCATCATGGCCACAAGCGTGCATTTTTCCATCGACTTTTGATTTATAGTCTACTTCGTTTTTTTCAGTAACATTGAGTGCATCCATATCTGCTCTTAAAGCTATGGTCTTACCAGGTCTTCCACCATTAATAACTCCAATTACTCCAACTTTTGCACCAATATCAGGAACAGTGTATTCTATCCCCATATTATCTAACTCTTCAGTTATTTTTTTTGTAGATTCATGTTCTTCCATGGACAATTCTGGATTCTCATGGAACCATCTTCTCATTTCTACAGTATAATCCCCATATTTTTCTACTAATTTTTTTATATCCATATTAGCTCCCTTCATTTTTTTACTACCATTAAAATATCGACATATTTTTTATTTATTATAATAAATATAGTACTTATAAAATCAATTGTCAAGACACTAAACTATTATTGGGATTTAACCTTAGATTTTTCAATTAACATAAATATAAAACCTAAAACAACTGCAGGGACTATCCAAGCAAAACCTTCAGTAGCAAGGGGGAGAGATTGGATAATTCTTATGGGGGTATCAAAGTTCACACTTTCTGGTGTCATATTTGCAAAAAATGGACTATATCTCAAATTCTCCAATATATTATTAATTTGATCTTCAGCAGCTAGAAAGTTTTGTATAACAGATAAAATAAGTGCTCCTACACAAGCCCCTTTATAGACAGATTTATATTTTATAAAGTTGTCAAATAAAGATAATACTATTAATACAATAGTCACAGGATACATAAGAGTTAAAAGAGGTACTGCTAATGAAATTATTGTATCTACGCCATTTATTGCAAAGAATCCACTAAATGCACATACTAAATAAACCACCATTTCGTAAGTTAGCTTAGAAGAAAATTGAGAAAAAAAGTTTCCAGCTGTAGCTGTAAGTCCAACTGCAGTGGTTAAGCACGCCAAGCTCACTGCTATGGAAAGAATTACACTTCCAGTATTTCCCAAAAGTTCATTCACTATACCTATTAGTAGTTCAGCTCTAGATAGATCAGAAGAAAAAACTCCTGAGCTAGTCGCTCCTAAATATAAAAATCCTCCATAAACCATAAAAAGGCCTAAAGCAGAAATTATTCCAGCTCTAATTGTAATTTGTATTTTTTCATTTAAGTTATCATATCCTTTGTCTGCGATACTTTGAATTATAATCGTAGCAAATACCAAGGAAGCCAAAGCGTCCATAGTCTGATAACCTTCTTCGAATCCTCTAAGAAAATTTTGTTCGGCTCCTGTGTTTACAGGTACACCTATAGGCATAGTAATTCCCACTATTATTATTGCTGAAAGTACAATTAATAAGAGCGGAGTTAAAATAGAGCCTACCTTGTCAATAACTGTTGTAGAATTTATCGTAAAAAAAATTGTTATTAAGAAAAATACAATAGCAGAAATAATAGGACTAGCACTTGGAAATAATGGTTTAATTCCAATTTCATATGTAACTGCTGCTGTTCTAGGAATTGCCAATAGGGGCCCAATGCAAATTACTATCATAAAGGTTAATAACATTGCAGGCTTTTCACCCAAATGTTTTGCCACGTCAACAGATTTTCCTCCTGCCTTTGAAGCAGCTATTACTCCAAGTACTGGAAGACCTACCCCAGTTAGTATAAATCCTATTAAAGCTCCAATCCATTTATCTCCTGCAATAGCACCTAATGTTGGT
>JAAZCH010000016.1 GCA_012513395.1 Tissierellia bacterium | reverse complement strand
TGTACCAATTTATGCTATAAGAGAAGTATTGGACTTTTATTTGAGACTCAGCAAAGATTTCTCAATTGACCAAATTTATTCATAATTTTAGGAGGAAAAATTGAACTACGTAGATGTATTAAATCAAATATTAGACTCAGGTAACACGACAGTAGGTGGAGGAAGCTCTGCAGCTTTAGCTGGAGCTATGGCTTGTGGATTGATTTCCATGGTTTGCAAGTTAAGTACAAAAAAAGACTTCGGAATTTCTCCTGAAGACCAATTAAAATATGCTGCTGAGTTAGATGAAATTCAAAAAGAACTTCTAGAAGGAAGTGTAAAAGACGTAGAAGCATATACTACAATCGTTAACGCATATAAACTTCCAAAGGAAACTGAAGAAGAAAAAGAAATCAGAAAAAAAGCTATTTCAGATGCAGGCGTAGTTGGGGCTACTACTCCTATGGAAAATGGATATCGCAACAAGAGAGTATTAGAAATTGCTAATATTCTAAAAGGAAATACTAATCCAGCTACGAATTCTGACTTTGAAGTTGGAATGGACCTTGCAAAAATAGGAATTAAAGGCTGCATTATGAACATAGAAGCTAACACTCCTATCATAAAAGACGAGGAAGAATTAAAGAAATTTGACCACGCAATTGAAGAATTACAAAGTATTTTAAATTAAGGGAGGATATAATGAAAACTGACGTTCAAATAGCTCAAGCTGCCAGCTTAAAACCTATTACAGAAGTTGCCAAAAGACTAGGCATAAAAGACGACGCTATAATCCAATACGGTAAGTATAAGGCAAAAGTCGATTTACAATACCTAAATGAACTACAAGATAAAGAAGATGGAAAATTAGTTTTAGTAACTGCAATAAATCCAACTCCAGCAGGAGAAGGAAAGACCACAGTAAATATCGGATTGTCCATGGGATTAAACAAAATAGGCAAGAAGGCAATATGTACTTTGAGAGAGCCATCCTTAGGACCTAGTTTTGGAATCAAAGGTGGAGCAGCTGGAGGCGGATATTCACAAGTAGTGCCTATGGAAGATATTAATTTACACTTTACAGGTGACTTCCATGCTATCACATCCGCTCACAATTTAATCGCTGCGCTTATAGACAATCATCTACAACAAGGAAACTTGCTTAACATCGATCCAAGAAGAGTTACATGGAAGAGAGTAATCGATATGAACGATAGAGCTCTTAGAAATATTGTAATTGGATTAGGCGGAAAACCTAATGGAGTTCCAAGAGAAAGTGGATTTGATATTACCGTTGCATCGGAAATCATGGCGATATTCTGTTTAGCTACTAGTCTTGAAGACTTAAAAGAGAGAGTAGCAAGCATCGTAGTAGGCTATACTTATGACGGAAAACCAGTATTTGTAGAAGATATTAAAGGAGAAGGAGCAGTCGCATTACTTCTTAAAGATGCAATAAGTCCAAATCTAGTACAAACTTTGGAAAATACTCCTGCATTTATTCACGGTGGACCATTTGCAAATATTGCCCATGGATGTAACTCCATAACGGCTCTTAAAATGGCATTAAAATTAGGAGAATATACTGTGACTGAAGCAGGATTCGGAGCAGACTTAGGAGCAGAGAAGTTCTTCGATATAACTGCTAGATACGGAGGTTTAAAACCTAATGCAGTAGTAATAGTTGCTACAGTTAGAGCTTTAAAACACCACGGTGGAGCTACTAAGGAAGAATTAGGAATAGAAAATTTAGACCAACTGGCAAAGGGATATGAAAACCTAGAAAAACATATCGAAAACGTCAGAAAGTTTGGTGTAGAACCAGTAGTTGCAATTAACGAATTCCCAACTGATACAGAAACTGAATTGAATTTTTTAAAAGACGAATGTAAAAAACACGGCGTAGATGCTGTAAGAGTCCAAGTTTGGGCTAAAGGTGGAGAAGGAGCAGTTGAACTGGCTAAAAAAGTAGTTGAAATTGCAGAAAGTGACGAAAGTTCCTACAACCCACTTTACGACGTGGAAATGTCAATCAAAGAAAAGGTAGAAAAAATTGCCAAAGAAATTTATGGAGCAGACGGAGTAGAATTTACATCTGCTGCAAGAAAACAAATTAAAGATTTTGAAGGATTAGGATTCGACAAGGTTCCAATTTGTATGGCAAAAACTCAATACTCTCTATCAGATGATCCACAATTACTTGGAAGACCTAAAGGATTTAGTATCACCATTAGAGAACTGAGAATTTCTAGAGGAGCTGGCTTTATCGTAGCATTGACAGGAGATGTCATGACGATGCCAGGACTACCAAAAGTTCCATCTTCTACTAATATGGATGTAAAAGAAAATGGAGAAATCGTAGGATTATTCTAATTTAAAAAAATTCCCTAAGCATATTTTATGCAATAGGGAATTTTTTTGTAAAAATATATCCGTCAATATTATTTCCTGATACTGTCTCATTAACATAATCCAAATCTTCGCCAAACCAAATCAAATATTCTTTATATTTGTAAGGGTGATTTTTATCAAAAGATCTCAGTGCTTGGATATATTCTTCCAGAGCTAAATTAAGATCCGTTATTATTTTCGAGTGGGGATATCCTACATATCTAAAGTGCCAAGGCTCATGGGATATTTTCGTAATATCTGTCTTGTCTGCAGGATATCTTTCTATAAATCCGTAATCGGGAGCTAAATTTCTAAAATCCTGACAGATACCATAATAAGGAAAATCTGGTCTTATGTAATCGATTTTTCCTTCATTTAATCCCAAATCTATAGCCAGCCCCGTCTCATGTTCACTATGTCCTGGCAATGCAACGTATTTTTTTGTGAATACTTCTCCATTATCAACTAGAGAATTTTCATATATATCTTTTTGTAGTAAGCTATGTCTGTATCCGCTTACTGGTAGAATTTCGTCTGTAATATTTAACTTTTTAAATATTTGAAGAAGTGCTGACATCGCTCTACTGTCCAAATATATTTCAAGATTATCAAACTTAACTAAATTCATTTCGAAGTTTTTTGTTACAAATTTATAATCTGAATTAACTAGAATCAAATCTCCATTATTAACATTATAATTTTTCATAGGGCAAGCTCAATCAGTATAGAAATCAAATCTTTTATTTCGATTCCTATGGATTTCATCATCATAGGAAATGCACTTGTAATTGTAAAACCTGGCGTGGTATTTACTTCGTTAAAATATAGTATCCCATCATTTCCCACGAACATATCCACTCTGGAATAGACACGACAGTCCAAGGAATTGTATATATCTTTTGCCATGGATTTTATTTTTTCAGACGTGATTGTATCTAGTCTAGCAGGGATATGATATTTAACTTGTTCCAAAGTATTTTTCCTATCAGCATTTAAAAATGTATTATCTAAAAGTTCTATTTCTTCCAAATCTCCAACTATCAGCTCCTCATTCCCCATAATGCCACAAAATACTTCAAAGCCTTCAATTTTTTCTTCTATTAAAACCTTATCGTCGTAATTAAAGGCGAAACTCACAGCGTTTTCTAAATCAAAAAATTTCTCTACTTCACTGATACCTATGGAGGAACCACCTTTTAATGGTTTAACAAAAACAGGAAATTTTAGATTTTTTAAATCTTCCATTTTTAAAATGAAATCCTCTTTATTTGTCAATAAAATTCCGTGGGGTACTTCATATCCAAGACTTTTAACTATTTTGTGAGACTTATCCTTGTCCATGCATAAAGCAGCAGAAAGTGTCTTAGGTCCAACGATAGGAATATTTAAAAGCTCAAACAATCCCTGAACAGTTCCATCTTCTCCAAAAGGTCCATGTAGCATAGGAAAAACCACGTCTATATCGAACTTCATATCCGCCATAAAGATGAAACCTCTTCCATCCTCAATAGAAAAAGTACAGGGAGTTGAATTTTTATTATCTTGCCAATGGGGTGTTTTTAAACTTTCAAAATCATGAATATACCTCCATTTGCCTTCTAGAGTTATTCCCACTGGAATAATATCGTATTTAGTTTTGTCCATATTTTCTAAAATTGTATATCCAGAATTTATGGAGATATAATGTTCGGAAGAAACTCCTCCAAATAAAACTAAAACTGATTTTTTCATAACGCCACCTTCTTTAATTGAGTATCGATTTCTATTGGATAACCTATCTTGCAAATATTTTTGTAAATAAATACAGAGTCTAAGAGCTTTTTATTTTGGCTGTAAACATCTCTATAGATATCTACTTCTTCAAAAATTTCTCCGTCAAGCTTTTTGTAGGATAAATTTCTATTTCTAATTTCGTATATATTGAAATTCAAATTATTTGTAAGTAATTTACCATACATATATTTTTCATCAAAATCAATTTGTATTTGGAATGTATGGTCGGTTTCGTTTTTTACTTTTAAATCCATTAACCCTTCCATAATCGTAGCGTCCACGCCAATTAACATATCCTCTGGATAAGGAAATTCTCTGCTCTTATGTCCAACTCTTTCTATAAAAGTAAGAGGGCTGTGTAAAAATAACCAGCAAAGTAAATTGCTTATGTGACATAGTCCACCAGCATATGCAGTTCCCAGTTCTCCATCCACAACTACGAGGCCATCCTTGTATGAAGTTTCCCTATCTGCAAATCTAGCCAATTTCCAAAATGAAAAAACTTCTCCTGGTTTAATAATTACGTTGTTTATGGATTTCGCAGCTAATTTTAAATTGAATATTTTATTTTCTTGATACTTAATATCGAATCCTGTGTTTTCATTTTGCATTATGAACTTATCCTTGAACTGGACATTTGGAAGTTCCAATCTGGATATTTCTGTAGAGTAATTGTTACCATCTTTTCTCATATTATTGTAAAATGAACGTATTCTCAAATTCCTTTTTAAAGTTACTGCCCAAGGAAATGTTTTTTTGATTAAATTTTTCATAATGATTCCTTCCTTTACTGTTAAAAATATTATATATGTAAGATATTTCAAATCTTCAAAAACAAGTCTAAGATATTTTAAATAATTGTTACAAAATAACTAATTTCGTAAACATTTAGTAAACAATTGAAAAAGTTTACCTTATTCTTTAATAAAAGTGGATTTTAGGTTATAATGTATTCAAGTGAAATTGAGGATTTTAATTACATGGAGGCGAATATGAACAAAGAACAATTGGAATTAATGAAAAATGGTAAGGGATTTATTGCAGCTTTAGACCAAAGTGGAGGAAGCACTCCGAAAGCATTAAAGGCTTATGGTGTTAACGAGGATGCTTATGAGAACGAGGAGCAAATGTTTGATCTGGTTCATGAAATGAGAACTAGAATTATAAAATCACCTGCGTTTAACTCTGATAAGATCATAGGAGCTATCCTATTTGAGCAAACTATCGATAGAAAAATCGATGACAAATACACTGGAGATTATTTATGGGAAGAAAAGGGAATCGTTCCATTTTTGAAAGTAGATAAAGGTCTAGAAGAAGTAGCTAATGGCGTGCAGCTAATGAAAGTTATCGACAACCTAGACGAACTGTTAAGAAGAGGAAACGAAAGACATATTTTCGGAACAAAAATGCGTGCAGTTATCCAAGAAGCTAACAAAGAAGGAATTAAAGAAGTTATCGACCAACAGTTTGAAGTTGGACAACAAATTTTTGACGCAGGATTAATGCCGATACTTGAACCAGAAGTGGACATCAACAGTCCTACAAAAGCAGAAGCAGAAGCTATTATGAAAGAAGAAATTCTAAAACACCTAGACCAACTAGAAGGTGACACTGAAGTGATGCTTAAAGTTACTATTCCTACAGAAGATGATTTCTATAGAGAACTAATCGACCATGAAAAAGTAGTTAGAGTAGTAGCACTTTCAGGTGGATACTCTGTAGAAGATGCCAACAGAAGACTTGCTAAAAACCCAGGTTTAATTGCTAGTTTCTCTAGAGCTTTAGTAGAAAATCTATATGCAGACCAAAGTGACGAAGAATTTAATGGCTTAATGGAAAAATCTGTAGATGGAATTTACGAAGCTTCAATCATTTAAAACATTTAGCGTGGGTTAGAATAAACTCACGCTTTTTTTAACTAAAAAATTAATAGAGGTGCAAATATGTATGAATTGGGAATTATTGGAGTAGGAAATATGGGAGGTGCTATAGTTAGAGGAGCGATAAAATCTGGATTAATAGCGCCTAAAAGCATTATAATATACGAACGAAACAAAGAAAAAGTCAGAGATATATTACAAAGAGGTGTATCTTATGCCGGATCAGAAGAAGAATTAGTTTCAAAATCTAAAAGATTGCTAATAGCTATTCGTCCCCAAGGTTTTGAGGAATTGGGCGACAAGATAAAAGATAAACTAGAAAAGGACACATTAATTATTTCTATAGCAGCAGGTGTGAGTATAGAGGCTATGAATAGTATATTTGGTGAAGATAAGAAATATATAAGAGTGATGTCCAATACCCCTGCCACTATAGGTGAAGGAATGACTGCAATTTCGCCTGAATCAGGATTGGACTCGGAATCCATAGACTTTGCATTTAATTTGTTCGAATCTGTAGGCAAGGTTATAATCTTGGATGAAAGTAAGATAGCTTCCTTTACAGGATTCGTAGGATGTATGCCAGCTTATTTATTTATGCTTATTGAATCTGCATCGGATGCAGCGGTTAGTCATGGATTTTCCAGAGCTGAAATTTATCAGCTTATGAGCCAAGTAATGCTAGGATCTGCAAAATTAGTTCAAGAGTCAGGAAAACATCCAGCGGAGTTAAAGGACGAGGTAACTTCTCCAGGTGGAAGCACGATAAAAGGCGTCTTAGTTTTGGAAAAAGCAGGTTTTAGAAATGCTATTATAGAAGCAGTTCACGAAGGAACTAAAGCATCAGAAAAATTAATTTGAGGTGACATCATGAGAAAAGTTTTAATTTTTATAGCAGATGGAACAGAAGAAGTAGAAGTGATTACCGTAGTAGATTATTTGAGAAGAGCAGAGATCCAAGTGGATTTAGTTTCTGTAATGGACAAAAAGGAAGTTATAGGAGCTCACGATATTAAAATCATAGCAGACAAATTAATTTCGGAAGTAGAAGGCGAAAATTACGACGCAGTCTATTCACCAGGTGGGCTGCCAGGAGCATATCACATTAGAGATAACAAAAAGGCAATTTCTATTATCCAAGAAATGGCAAAAGAAGAAAAAATTGTATCAGCATTGTGTGCAGCGCCAATAGTATTAGATGAAGCGGGGCTTTTAGAAAGCAAGAACTTCACATGCTATCCAGGATTTGAAGGAAATATTAAAACTGGAAATCACAAGACAGATATAACTGTAAAAGATGGAAAAGTTATTACAGGAAGAGGACCAGCTATAGCAGCTAGTCTTGCATTTGAACTAATTGAAGAATTATTAGGTATTGATAAAAGAAAAGAAATAGAAAACGACACATTATTTACCATGTTAATGGCAGAGAAATAACTATTCATCACAAATGTCATACAAGGAGGATGAATTGAAAAAAATTACGACAAATAGTATTTTAAAACAGACGATATCATTAGTATTAGCATTTGTAATAATATTTAGCGGACTTACCACATTTTTTGAAATAGGAGTAATTAAAGCAGCTGATGAGGAAATAGAGGATTCAAGAACAGCATTACAGGCAGAAGTGGATAAAGAAAAAACTATTATAAGTAGTTACAAATATAAAAATGCAGGAGCCACTTTAAAGTACGCGTACTTTAATGCGATTGAAGAGGCAAAAGCATTGCTATTAAAAAATGATTCTGAGCTGACTAAAGAGCAACTAGATGCAACGAAGTTAAAATTGCAAAATTCAGCTAATGCGTTGGATGGTCGGAGTCCATCTACATCTCCAACTGATGTAAAAATAACAACAACAGCAGCAGATTTAAGTGCTGATCCTGTAAAGGAAGGGATTAGCATTTTGACGGCGACAGTACCAGCAAATTCAATAGTAGAAATCACTTATACAAATGTAAACAATATGTTTAAAAGAATTGAGAAAACTAAAGTTAATGCAAATTTTGAATGTGAATTACCTTTAGACATTCCAGACGGCGCAACGGTTTCCATCACTGCCCTAGAATCAGGTAAGCTTGTATCGGAAACAATTTTGACTATATTCACAGTAGATAAAACAAAAGCCGATGAAGCAAAAGAAGTAGCAGAAGCATTGGAGATTGACCCCGAAACTACAAATTTAGAAGATAATAGAGGCATTAAATATATTAAATAATTTGTTCATAAAAACTAAACCAAGTGCTGGACAAGGACAAATAGATGATGCAACAAAAATTCTAAATGAAGCTCTGATAGCTAAAGCAACAGCGGATTTAAAAGCTTCAAGAAATGCTTTGGAAGGAGCAGTAAAAGAGGCAAATACAATAAAAGTGAGCGCCTCATATTACAACGCAAAATATGCAGAAAAAGAATCCTATGACGATGCAATCACAGCAGGCCAAATGATTCTTAGAAAAAACGATGCTACTTATGTAGAAATAAACGAAGCACTAGACAAAATTAATACTGCTAATAATGCATTAAGTGGACAAGAAACTGATAAATCAAAACTTCTAGAAGAAGTAAATAAAGAAGCTGATATAAAAGGCTTAGATGCTTACAAAAATGCCACAGATGAAGAAAAAGAAGCATATGATAATGCACTTAAATCAGCCAAAGAAGTTTTAGACATGGATACAACCCTAACACAAATGGATATAGAAATGTCTTTAATGGAACTTAAACAGGCAACAACAGCATTAAGTGGCAAGGCAGATAAGACAGCTTTAAAAGAATTGATAGATAGCGCAAAGAAACTAATTCTAGATGAAATCAAACCATTAGACAAAGAAGTAATAGATGCCTTAATATCAGCCGAAACAGCATACGAAAGTTCAGAAACAACACAAGACGAAGTGGATAAAGCCAAAAAAGATTTGGACGATGCACTGGTAGCTAGAGAAGTGGGCAATGACCTAGCAGCAGCAAAAAATCTATTGCAAAAAATATTAGAAGAATCTCAAAATGTAAAAGCTTCAGATGCATATAAAAATGCAACTAATTCAGAAAAGGCGGCTTATGACAATGCAGTTTTGGCAGGGCAAAAAATTTTATCAAATCCAAACTCAACTATTGCTGAAGTTAATAGTGCTAGAATAGATATTGGAAATGCTAAGAGGAGATTATCTGGTTTGCCAGTAGTAATTGATAAAGTTAATAAGGAAATTTTAGAAGTAGCTATTGAAGATGGTGAGAGAATTCTCAAGAATAACTTGCCTTCAAATTTGCAAGAAGAATTAATTGGTGTATTGAGCGAAGGACAAATTGTATTGTTAGATTATAATGCAACTCAAGCAGAAATCGACAGAATTATTAAAAAAATTAGGAATGAAGTATTAACTATTGAAAAATATCTAAGACAGGAAAAAGAAAAATTGCAAATTAATCCTTGGATATTATTCTCTTCTTACGAAACTACTATTTCGGCAAAACTTGAAAAATCTGTAATTGGAACCAAAATGATAACTAGATACATCAACGGTTACGAAGATGGAAGTTTTAAACCTGAAGGCGAAATAACTAGAGGAGAAGCAGCAGTAATGTATGCTAGACTTCTAACTGATAACAATGTTCCAAAAGAAAAATCCACCTTCGAAGACGTGAATGATAGTGATTGGTTTAAGGACGAAATAAATTATATAGTAAATTTTGGTTATAAAGAAGGTTATTCAGAAAAAGAATTTAGACCTAAAGATGCTATAACCCGAGGAGAATTTGTACAAATGATAGCTTCATCGTTACAAAATGAAAGTGTAAAAAAATCAAGCCTAATTGATATCGATGGACATTGGGCAAAAGAAGCTATAGAGTTGGCAGTTAGTAATGGTATCGTAAAAGGCTACGAAGACGGAAGCTTTAAACCTGACGAAACTATTACAAGAGCAGAAGCTGTGACTATGCTAAATAGATTATTTAAACGCAGTGTAACTCCTGATAATATTGCAACAGTAAATGAAAATTCAATCACAAAATTTTCTGATACAAAGAATCATTGGGCAGAATATGATATTATTAGCGCATCAAACACCAGAGAGCAATATGTAGAGAATGGAAATTGGATTTTAGTAAAATAAACTAAGAGTAAACTATAATCACCCTAATATATAAATTGGGGTGATTTATATTTTTAAAAAGTATTAAATATAATAAGATTGATTGCTTAATCTGTTAATTACATAACAATAAAAGCATTGCAAATGCTTTATACATAATATATAATATTTTATATTATCCGATACTAATTGTACTACTATTAGGAGCAGGAATTTATTTTTCTTTTAAAACAGGCTTTGTTCAAATTAAACTTTTTGGAGAATCTCTTAAAGTTGTAAAAGAAAAGCCTGCTGAAGGTGGAGTAACTGGGCTACAAGCTCTTATGGTTACAGTTGGATCAAAAGTAGGAACGGGAAACATTATTGGCGTGTCCACAGCAATTTGCCTTGGTGGATATGGTGCAGTATTTTGGATGTGGGTAGTTGGACTTCTGGGAGCGGCTACTTCATTTATCGAGTCTACATTGGCACAAATTTATAAACGTAGAGATGAAAAAGGTAGATGTTATGGTGGACCATCGTATTACATGGAATATGGCGTAAATTCAAAACTTTTAGGTATTATATTTTCTATCGCACTTATTCTTACTTACGGAGTTGGTTTCAATGCTTTAGCATCTTATAACTTACAAAGCTCGTTTGCTGTATATGGATTCTATGGAGACAAAGCTCCAATTATAATCGGCGGATTCTTTGGTTTATTAACACTTTATTGTCTATTAGGTGGCGGCGACAGAATATTAGCATTTACTGACAAAATCGTACCCTTTATGGGCGGAGGTTATGTTTTAGTAGCAATTATATTAATAATTATGAATGCTGGCAGAATCCCAACAATTTTCAGTTTGATTTTTAAAAGTGCTTTTGATTTTAAAGCTATTTTTGGTGGAATTGCAGGTTCTGCACTTATGTTTGGAGTAAAAAGAGGACT
>JAAZCH010000107.1 GCA_012513395.1 Tissierellia bacterium | reverse complement strand
GTGGAGATCCAGTAGTTGATCCTGAACCACCTGTAGAAGAAGACGATAATTTGCCTGGTGAAGGATCAAACAATCTAAACTTTGGAGAAGGTGAAAACGAATATTTGCCTAGCAGCAATCCACCGTTTGATGATGATGACAGGCCGAAAAAATACTATGTAAATGATGTCCTTGTTCGTGTACTATCTGAAAGAGTTCAGTATGTAGATAAGGATGGGAAATTGATTACTGAGAGTCTCATAGACTACACCAAGAAGAATATTCTCCAACAGTTTGCTAAACTTGACGATTTCTTGCACACGTGGACTGAAGCGGAAAAGAAGCAGGCAATTATAGATGAATTGCAAGATGATGGTGTGCTTCTTGAAGCAGTAAGGGAAGAGTTAGGAAAGTCAGAGATTGATGATTTTGACCTTATATGTCACATTGCATATGATAAAGCACCGCTTTCAAAAAAAGAACGAGCGGAGAATGTGAAGAAACGACACTACCTTTACAAGTACTCTGATCTGGCTCAGCAAGTAATTGAGACACTTCTTGATAAATATGCTAACGATGGCATCAAGGAGATTGAGGATACTAAAGTGCTTCAACTAAAGGAATTTGCTCAAATTGGTAGTCCAATGAAAATTGTAAAAGCTTTTGGTGGTAAAGAAGCATATATTAAGGCAGTACAAGAATTAGAAAATGAAATATATTTAGCATAAAAAACGAAGGCGGGTATACTAGATGGCAATCAGCAACTTTGTTAAAAGAATTCAAGATGTGATGAGAAACGACTCCGGCGTAAATGGTGATGCTCAGAGAATTGAACAGATTGTTTGGATTCTGTTTTTGAAAATATATGATGCAAAAGAAGAGACTTGGGAATTAGTTAATGACAACTATAAGTCAATCATTCCAGAAGGATTCAAATGGAGAGATTGGGCAGTTGATAGAAAAGATGGAGCTGCTCTTACAGGTGATGACCTCCTTGGTTTCATTAACAACAAATTGTTTCCAACCTTTAAGAAACTGGAAATTGACGAAAATACACCGATGAGTCAAGTGATAGTTAGATATGCTTTTGAAGATGCTAATAACTATCAGAAAGATGGTGTTCTATTAAGACAAGTAGTCAATATCATTGATGAGATTGATTTCACTGAATACAAAGAGCGCCATGAGTTTGGTACTATTTATGAATCATTTTTAAAAGATCTACAAAGTGCTGGTAACGCAGGCGAATTCTACACACCAAGAGCCGTTACTGATTTTATGGTAAAAGTAGTCAAACCTGTTCTGGGTGAGAAAATCGGAGACTTCGCTTGTGGTACAGGAGGATTTCTGACATCTGCTCTAAAAGAACTTGATAAGCAGGTTGGCAATTCATTAGAAAATAGAGAGATTTATAATAAGTCTGTTTATGGGATTGAGAAGAAAGCCCTGCCTCATATGCTTTGTGTTACCAACATGTTGATTCATGATATTGATGATCCCAATATTCTTCATGGCAACGCATTAGAAAAAGATTACAAAGAACTTAGGAAGATGGAGCCATTTGATATAGTGCTAATGAATCCACCTTACGGTGGAAGTGAAAAGGATAGTGTAAAGGTTAATTTTCCAACGGAGTTGAGAAGTTCTGAAACTGCTGATCTGTTTATGAATGTAATCATGTATAGACTTAAGAAAAACGGCCGAGCCGCTGTTATTCTGCCAGATGGTTTTCTATTCGGAACTGATAATGGGAAGTTTAACATCAAGAAGAAGCTGATGAGTGATTTTAACCTTCATACAGTAATAAGAATGCCGCATAGTGTCTTCGCACCGTATACGTCAATCAGGACTAATATTTTATTCTTTGACAACACAGAACAGACTAAGGAAACCTGGTTCTATCGAGTTGATATGCCAGAAGGATATAAGAACTTCTCCAAGACAAGACCGATGAAGCTGGAGCATTTCAACGATGCTCTGAAATGGTGGGACAGCAGGGAAGAAATTGAAGTGGATGGATTTCCAAAAGCTAAGAAATACTCCGTCGATGAAATTGTAGAAAGAAGCTACAACATTGACCTGTGTGGCTTCCCTCATGAAGAAGAGGTTATTCTTGAACCATTGGATTTGATACTTGAATACCAGGAAAAGCGAGCATCTCTAAATGCAGAAATCGATCATGTGTTAGAACAGATTACTTCTATGCTTGGAGGTAATTAAATGAATGCACAGGACTTAAAGAACAGTATTCTTCAACTTGCTATTCGGGGAAAACTTGTGGAACAGCGGGAAGAAGAAGGTACTGCGAAGGAATTATTAAAAAAGATAGAAGCCGAAAAGAAGCAGCTGATTAAGCAAGGTAAGATTAAAAAGACCAAGATGCTGCCGGAAATCAAGGAAGATGAGATTCCATTTGATATACCTGAGAGCTGGGAATGGGTTAGATTAACAGATATGGGAATAACCCAAACTGGAAACACTCCATCTAAAACTAAAATGGAATTTTTCGGTGACTTTATACCGTTTATTTCTCCGGGTGATATCTTAAATGGTGTCATCAACTACAAAAACCAAGGTCTTTCCGAACAAGGAAAGGAAGTTGGTAGAGTAAGTGAAAGAAATTCAATACTTCAAGTTTGTATAGGGGGTTCTATTGGCAAGTGCGCAATAAATTCTGTGGATGTATCTTATAATCAACAAATTAATGCGATTACGCCTTTGGTTTGCAATCATTTGTATGTATATTATCTTATGGACTCAAAATTTTTTCTTATTAGTATGATTCACAAGGCAACAGGAACCGCGACTCCAATAATTAACAAATCTTCATGGGAGAGTATCATTGTCCCCTTCCCCCCACTTGAAGAACAAAAGCGTATCGTAGCAAAGATTGCAGAGCTGATGCCTTGTGTAGAAAAATACGATTCTGCATATTCTGAAGTGGAAGAGCTGAATAAAAAGTTCCCGGAAGATATGCAAAAATCTATTCTGCAATATGCCATCCAAGGCAAGCTGGTAGAGCAGCGAGAAGAAGATGGAACTGCTGAGGAGCTTTATAAGCAGATTCAAGAAGATAAGAAGAAGCTTATTAGGGAAGGCAAGATTAAGAAAACCAAAGAGCTTCCTGAGATAACAGAAGATGAGATTCCATTTGATATTCCGGAGAGTTGGAAATGGGTGAGGTTGGGAGATATAATCGACAACGATTTAGGTGGAGGGACTCCTTCAAAGCAAAAGCCGTCTTACTGGAATGGAAATATTCCATGGATGAGCGTTAAGGATTTTTCTAATAATCCACCAAATCGAGTTGAGGATACATTAGAGAAAATTACTGAAGAAGGCTTATACAAGAGTTCTTCAAACTTTATCCCAGCAAGTAATATTATTGTTTGCACTAGAGTGGGTTTGGGCAAAATCGCAGTAAATGTTGTCGATGTAGCAATAAACCAAGATTTAAGAGCTCTGTTTTTATCAAAGTATATTGATAAAAAATATTTTTTGCATTATTACAGCAGAAAGAATGTAGTTGGAAAAGGCACAACAGTTAAAGGCATCAAAAGAGAAGAGCTATTAAGATATTTGTTCCCGCTTCCCCCAGTAGCAGAACAAAAGCGTATCGTAGCAAAGATAGAAGAGTTGGTCCCACTAGCAAAACAGCTAGTTAAGTAAGTATAATAGCTTACCTTAGAATGGGGTCAATTCCCCGTGCGTATTAACTACCGATTAAGTCACAACATGGAGATAATTCGATAGAGAGTATACGCGATGTTAGCCACATAATCTTGTAAACATTGATATATCTTGATGAAGAGGTTTCAGCCAACAAAATTGTGGAAACATGGTTTAAATAAGTTGATTTGATATTGGAGTTTGACGGAGCTTGCTTTAACAACATTGAATAACGTTATGATTAATCAGTATTAAATCGTAGTGAAATCTAATTTGATTGCTATTTTGTTTGGTTATTCAACCGCAGCCTATCATAGATGCTGATTGTGCTAACAGAAGAGTAATTACATTGTTTAGGGAGACGTATCTTGAATGAGACAAATTACAGAAGTCACTAGGCAAGATTTGTTTGAAATTGTTCAAAAGGGATTTTCCAGAAAACAAATTGTTAGTCACAATACCGGCGACTATGGTTATATTGATGTTGAGGAAGAAGTTCACGTTTACATGCCTTTTTACGGACGTTTAAGTGAGATCGAATTTATTGAAAGACTATATCCTTTGGACGATATGCCTTCGACTGATCGTCGATATGAAGATGCCAAAGGTGATATCTATTGCCATACAATTAGCTTTAATGATTGGCCAGAGTTTTGGTTCTTAGATGATGAAAGGTTTGAACTAAAAAATGGATTCGCAGATGAACCAATACTTAAGTTCCTCTGTGAAATGCTCCACCCTGCTGTAAGAAAAGAAGACGGGCCTTGGAAGGAATACGTCGAAAAAATTAATGAGTTGCTAAAACCAGATGGATACGAGATTTATGCCTCGTATCGTATTTCGGATCGTGATGTTTATAAGTTCAGAGAGTACGTAGACCATGATGTATCTTTTAATGAGAGGTGCCTATTTACAAATAGATATAAGGAGCTGATTCAGACAACGAACGGTCAGCTATTAGATAATATATGTGGTGAAATTGGTTATAAGACCCAAGAAAGCCTTGTATCTATCATGGCTAAGTTTGAAGAGCCCACAATTGTAAAGCCTAACAGATATGATAACTATGAAGTGAAAACGGATGCATTACGCTTGGCAATTGAAAGGTTTATTACGATCGTTGGATATCAAGCAATAGAAGTAAATACGGACAGCTTATTTGACATTTCTTGTGAAGATCAGCTTGCAAGTCTATTTTTTCCTTACTTGTTTGACATTATTGAATTACAGTATAACGAACTTTCTTCGGCAGAAAAAGATGACTTTCGGCAAGAAATTAATGGTGCATTTAAGAAGGGTTCAATTGATTTCGACCTATCTGATAATGGTTTAATTGTTCAACGGATAGAACACGAGGTTTTGGACAATACTATTGGAGAAAACATTGGTAAGATTAAAGAGCCTGGTTTGAGGGCATTATTAGATGAGGCTATTGCATTACATCGTCAACCTCGTATTTCTGCACATAAAGACGCTGTAGAAAAAGTATGGGATGCGTTGGAACGCCTCAAAACACACTATACATCTTTTGATAAAAAGGGTTCTACTGAAAAGGTTATAAGCAACATAAGTAATGGGAAAGCTGAGTTTGAAACGCTATTCGACTCCGAATTCAAAGCATTAACCGATATTGGCAATAAGTATAGAATCCGTCATCATGAGACAGACAGATTTGAGATTTCAGATGTGCGCTATTACGATTATTTTTTCAACCGTTGTTTATCTCTGATTGCCTTGGCTATTCAGTATATTGAATAGGAATGAGATTTTAAAAGATTCTAGATGTAGTGAAGGAGGTTTTGTGTGAAATCATCAGCGATTGACTACTTGATTGAATTTGTGAATGCTGAAAAAAATGACCTGTGGTTAAAAGGTATTGTTGCTAGCTATTTAAATTCGAAAGGGAAAATAAGCAGAGATGAGCTTCAAAGGCTTTCTGAAGAATTACTAGCGGATGTTAAACAAGATAGCTCGTTGCATATTTCTGAGACGACTTCAGATAGATTAACTTCAACTAAAATACAAAGACTCAAACATGGGTACGGAGTTAATGCACTTGCCAAGGAGCAGGAAATTGCCTTTAATAACGAAGTTACAGTGATATACGGATTGAATGGCTCAGGAAAGAGTAGCTATTTTCGAATGCTCCAAGGAATGATTGGCAATCTTTCAGGTTCAGATATTATACCCAATATATATATGAATAATAATCAACCTGTTATTGGCAGTTTGGAATATTCTGTAGGGGCAAAAGCAAACAAGGTTACTTGGAATAATAACGGAGTAATTAGTGATTTGAATACTGTCAAGGTGTTTGATTCAAAGTGTTCTCAAGCTTTTTTAGGGAAAAGAGAGTCAGATGAACAGATAATAAATCCTTACAAATTATATGCTTTTTCCGAGATTGCTTCTTATATAGATCAAGTAAAGGAAATTGCAAGTGACTTGTTGAAGAAGAAAGAATCAAAAATAGTCTCACCAAACGCTGAAAGTTTTACGCCAAGCATTAAGTCATTATTAGAAAAGGAAGTAGAAGAAAATGACAAAAATGTATTTATTTCAATTGCTCAAAGTTACAATGAAACAAAAGAACAAGAACTATCAGATACCCGAAGTGAGATTCAGTCGCTAACAGAAACTAATTATGAAGATAAGCTCAAAATTGAAGAAAGCAATGCTGAACGAGTGAAACAAGTTAAAAGACATATTGAAAATGATTTAATTTCATGGGTTAATAATTCAAGTAAGTATCATGATCAATGGACTATCTATAGTCAATATATTGAAAAATCTGAGCAAAATCGAAAAACCATCAAAATTTTGGATGGGTTACCTGGCACTGATTCCAATGAATGGAAAGTTTTTATTCAAAGAGGTTTATCTATTTCATCTCAAGCTGAGGAGATAAAAGGGGTGTGCCCATTTTGCCATAGAACATATGACGGAAGAGCATTAGAAATTGTTCAGGCTTACACAACTTTTGTAAATGATGAAACAGAAGAACAACTTTCGCAATATGAATTGGTATTACGTGAAATTGTAAACAGAGCAAGAGCCAGTAAATTTGTTGAGAGTGACTATCAATTAGACATGATTCCGGAGGTGCAATCATCAATTGCTAAGCTGATGCAATGTGTGCAAAAATATACTAATCTTTTAGTGCAGATGGGTGATTCACTAAATGATATTTCACCTATTGATTTTGACACCACTTCAGTCATCACCGAAATTGATGCATACTTAAAAAGTACTGCTGATAGGATTTCACAGATAAAAGAAGATAACTCTAAAAAAGAGGAAGATTTGAGGCTCAAAAGAGAAAAAGTAGCCGTGCTCATTTCAGAAAAATCAATACATGATCAAATTGAAATAATTGGTAAGTTTATCGATGATCGTCTTGAAGTGAATAGGAAAAGAATGAGAATTAACGCTGCTTCATCGAATAGAATTACAAGAATCAGTGGAATCGCTCATAATGAGCTTTTAACAGATCAATTGATGATACGATTTGGTAACTATTTAGATAAATTTGAGATTAAGGATAGAGAGCTTGAATTGTCAGGAAGAAATAGCAAAGGCAGACAACAGACTGAACTAATAATAAAATCACAAAAAAATGTGGCCAAAATTTTGAGCGAGGGAGAGCAAAAAGCAGTGGCTATAGCATTGTTTTTTGCTGAAATTAGTGTTTCGCAAAATAAGAGTACGGTTATTATGGATGATCCTGTGAATAGTTTAGATCATCGGATGATTGAGCGTTTTGCAGATATTCTTTTGCAGCTTGAAAATCAAGTGGTGGTTTTTACCCATAATAGGATGTTTCTTGATTCAATTTCCGGAAGTGATTATGGGCATTTGTGTAAAAACTTTCAATTACATGGATGTAGTAAGCCAAAAGGAAAACATGTATTTATTTATAAAATACAATCAGAAGGACCTAATGATGCAGGCGTAATTACTTCACAGAACAAAGACGATGCAAAAGGATGTTTAGATGCTGCGAGTACTTTGTTAAGCCAATCTCCATTTTCGGAAGATCTAAAGACATGTGCTTTGTTACGTAATGCCATAGATCATATTATTGATGAAGTTGTGTTTAATAAACAGGTGCCTAGAAAATACAGCATGAAAGGTTGTGCACAAAGCATTAATTGGGATGAATTAAAGAAAATGGCTACAGATCCCAGTGTTATTGACGAACTAAAAAATGCTTTTGGCAGAGTGTCTAGTGGCCAATTACATTATGGACAAGTTAGTTCAATTAACCCACCTAATAAAGAAGAGTTACAAAAGCTGCATGATAAATTAATTAGCATTTTGAATTAAGTGCATTATAACTAGTTCTATCAATCGGATATAAGGCAAGACAAGTTTCACACAATTGAAGAGATATGATGAACAACATGCTGGAACCGCCCACCCGAAATACACAATCTTCTGCCGTGAATCCATAATCATACTGAATATGCCGCTGAAAAAGTGCACGCTGACCGCTGACAATAGTGCATCGATTCCGCGTAAATAGTGCATGGCGGCCGGCGCATAGTGCACAGCCGCCATGCGGTCAGTTTACTCGCAGAGCCCGGTGCGTTTTCGC
>JAAZCH010000106.1 GCA_012513395.1 Tissierellia bacterium | reverse complement strand
CAATTAATAAAGTGATAGATGAAGGTAAGTTAACACCAAAGGTGATTATACCTGTAGACCTATTTGGACTTCCAGCTGATTATATTGAAATAGAAAGAATAGCAAAGAAATATAATATTAGAGTTCTTGAAGATGCTGCTCAAGGGTTCGGCGGAAGCATTAATGGAAAGAAAGCTTGTAGTTTTGGTGATGCAGCAACTACATCATTCTTCCCTGCAAAACCATTAGGATGTTATGGAGATGGTGGAGCAATTTTTACAAATGATGATGCGTTAGCAGAACTTCTCAACTCATTGAAGGTTCACGGAAAAGGTGACAATAAATACGATAATGTGAAAATTGGTGTTAATTCAAGACTTGATTCAATTCAAGCTGCTGTACTTAATGTAAAGTTGACAGCTTTTATAGATCATGAACTTGAAGATGTAAACAAAGTGTACAAACTTTATACAGAGAAGTTAAATGGTATTGTTGAGACGCCGGTTATTCCTGATGGTTACTTATCTAGCTTTGCTCAATATACAATTAAGCTGAAGAATAAAGATCAAAGAGATGATCTCCAAGCTAAATTGAAGACAGAGGGTATCCCAAGTATGGTTTATTATGTGAAACCGATGCATAAGCAAGGTGCATTTGGTGAATATGATTATGCTGATAATGACTTTGAAGTTACTAATGAGCTGTGCGAGACAGTTTTATCATTACCGATGCATCCGTATTTGCGTGAGGATGAAATTAATGAGATATCAAACATTATAATAGAAAAGATTATGTAACTTTGAAAGGGAAAAGTATGGATAAAATAATAGTTTTTCCAGGTAGCGCCGATGGAGTGTTTTTTTTAAATGAAATAGACTATATAAATAAAAATTTCGATGAAATTATTGTAATAACTTACCCAGGCGATAAAGAAAGATTTGATTTTTTGTCTAGAGATAAAGGGTTTAAATACTTCATAGCAGATATTAATTTGAGAAACATATTTACTATTAAATTCATTAAGTGGTTTTTTTGTAAGAGTACATTAAGAGAAATCAGTAAAAATCTTTCATTTTCAGCTAAAAGCATAAAAAAAATAGGCTACATATTTCTATATGGATTGTTTTATCTTGCATCAAAAAGGATTATAGATAATGAATTAGAAAAGTCAAAAGATGATGACATATATTTATACTCATTTTGGCTTACAAGAGGCGCTTATACAGTTTCTATGTATAATACTATTAAAAGTAATAATATAAAAAAAATAATTTCAAGAGCACATGGTTATGATCTTTACGAAAATAGAAATATCTTGAATTATCTCCCATTTAGAAATTTTATTAATGGTAATCTAGATGAAATTCACTTCATCTCAAAACATGGAGCTGAATATCATGCAAACAAATATAATTTAATAGGTAGTGATAGGAAAATTTCCAGGTTAGGAACCTTTAATAATGAAAATCATGTAAAAAACATAGTTGAAAAAGACAGGTTATGTATCGCATCATGCTCATCTGTATCAAGTATTAAAAGACTTGATTTAATTATAGATATATTATCTAAGATTGAAATACCTTTTAAATGGATACACATCGGTGATGGTGATTTAATGACAGAGATCAAAGAATACGCCGATAAAAAACTGTGCAATAAAGAATTTGAGTTTTTAGGAAAGTTGAAAAACGAAAAAATTTTAAGTACCTACATTAAGTATGATGTTGACTTTTTTATTAATATGAGTGATTCGGAAGGGGTACCTGTTTCTATAATGGAAGCTTTATCAATAGGAATACCAGTTATTGCAAGAGCAGTTGGAGGAATTCCTGAAATAATAGATGCTAATACAGGTCTTCTAATAGAGAATATTAACGATATAAGTTATGTTAGTAATCAAGTAAACAAAGAATTGGATAATAGGTTAGTAAATTCAGACCATTATTTGAGAAAGCACACTGAGTGTATTAATAAGTGGGTGAATGAATATAATGCAGTTGAGAATTACAATGCTTTTTTTTATAAAATGAAAAGCAAACTAAATGATAGTTAAGGATGGTATAAAAATGAATAAAAGAATAAAAGTTATTCAAATTATACCCACTTTGGAACTAGGTGGGGCTGAAATCATGGTAGAAAACTTATCAGTTGCTCTGAACCATCTAAATAACGATGTAAAAGTGATTAGTTTGTACTCAAAAACAACACCTATTTCAAGAAGGTTAGAAAATAATAGAATACCAGTATTCTACTTAGATAAGAAAATAGGCTTTGATTGGAAGATATTTACTAAGCTTTATAAATTATTAAAAACGGAGAGACCGGATGTTATTCATACACATTTATATGCTACTACTTACGTAGTGCCTGTTGCAAAATTACTAAAAGTAAAAGTAATAGTACACACAATCCATAGCATAGCGGATAAAGAAGTTAGTTTGGCTAGGCAGAGAATCTATGATATATACTATAAATTCTTAAAAGTAAAACCTGTAGCTATAAGTTCTATGATTCGTGAATCGTTTCAGAAAGTTTATAAGTGGAGTGGTGAGAATATACCATTGATTAATAATGGGATTGACTTAAATAAATGCATAAGCAAAGTACATGAATTAGACTCATCAAAGCATATAAAAATAATTCATATTGGTAGTTTTAAAGAAGCGAAAAATCATTTAGGATTAATTGATAGTTTCAACATTGTTCATAAAAAGAATGCTAACACAATACTAGAATTGATAGGAAATGGTCAATTAGAAGCTGATGTTAGAAAAAGAGTAAATGAGTTAGGTTTAGCAAATTATGTAGTTTTTTTAGGTGTTAAAGAAGATGTATTTTCTTACTTAAGTGAATCTGATATCTTTGTTTTGCCTTCTCTTTGGGAAGGTATGCCTATATCACTTATTGAAGCTATGGGGACAGCATTACCTATTGTTGCTACTAAAGTTGGTGGGATACCTGATATGATTGAAGATAGAGTAAATGGTTTACTTGTTAATATTGATGTTAATGAGATTGCTCAAGCAATGCTTGAACTAGCGGATAGTTATGAACTTAGGAAACAACTTGGTGAAAATGCTCAAAAATCATCAGAACAGTATTCAGCTAGAAATATGACTTTAAAATACTTAAAGCTATATTGTGATCTCCTTTAAAAAGATATAATAGAAACTAAAAGTTTATTGAAGAATTAACTTTAGAACAATAAAGACGTAATTGGATAGGGTGAATAATATGAAGTCAAAAATTTTGCTGAACTATTTTTTTGTTATGATTATACTAATGATAGTTTCAGTTTTATATATTTCTCAGGTTATATTTTTAGATGTAGCGCTTATAATTGCTATACTAACATTTGGTTTCTTACCTTTAGTTAAGGTTGCAATAAATAAAAGAATCGAGCCATTAACACCGAAAACAATTATTCCATTTACCTATGTAATGTATGCATTAGGACCATTATATTACAAAAGTAATTTTTCAACTAATACTATTAATACTTATTTAATGTTCCAGTTAATTGGTTTAATCGCGTTGGGATTAGGATTAAACATACCTACAAAAACTAGGGGAAAGACATTTATCAGTGATAATTCTAACTATAAGCAATTAAAGTTGACTTGCATTATTTTTGTACTACTTTCAATCTTTTCTACATTTACAGAAATAATTTCATTTGGTGGAATATCCAATTTACTATCTATAGGATATGGAGTTGATAGATATGTTCATTCAAACAACTCATTTATGATTGGAGGAGGAGTTCAATGGCTTCTTTTATCCGGGATTCTTACTTGGTTTTATGGTTTAAAAATATCCTCTCCAAAAGTTAAACTATTAGGGGCTATTTTAATTGGATTAAGTGGTGCTATTCTCACTTTAATTGGAGGAAGGAGTACTTTAGTATATAGTGCGATTATTATTAGTGTAATTTATTATTATGAAAAGAAAAAAATAAATAATAAGTTGATTATAATATTGCTTATTGTTGGTATCGTTGGAGCTCAATTATATTCGAATGCAAGATATTATTTGCCACTAGGAGTAGTTGAGACATTTAAATCAACCTACAAGATTTTTATTAATAATCCAAATTCTTTCTTACCACTCCCATCTAATATAAATGAGTTTAGAATACCTGCAAAATCTTTATTAGAATTAATTGAATATGGAAAAGGTGAATATTTACTTGGCAGATCTTATATCTCAGCAATTGGCACTCCTTTTCCATTCATCAGTCGATTATTTTCTTATATTGGTGCTAATCCTAACTTATGGTTTATGAAAGAATATCATTCAGAGATATTAGCAGTAGGAGGAGGCTTAGGGTTTTCACCCTTATCCGAAGGATACATGAATTTTGGAATTCTTGGAATTATGGTACACATGTTTTTTTATGGCAGGATAATTTCACTTATATATAGTAATTACAAATCAAAAGAAAGTGTTGGATCGTTATTGCTGTATGCAGGTGCTCTTCCAATTTTCGCATTAGATGGACTGAGGATACATTCATCTTCTATGTT
>JAAZCH010000105.1 GCA_012513395.1 Tissierellia bacterium | reverse complement strand
TGGTAATTTGACAAAAGCTGATTTAGACTCGTTACCTACAAAATTCAAAAGAAACTTCTCTGATCAACGAATCAATTATTATAGTGCATTGCGTATTGACCGCTTTATTCGAGAATCTATAGATAAAGGCGAAGAACATTCAAAGAAGTGGAAGTCTGAAACACATGATTACATTAAAGATACTTTATGGGATGATTACGATGATGGATACAAGAGGCTTTTAGCTGTAATGAAAAAGGTTGTAGATTGTTCTACCACATCAGTTGTCGATAATTTCCAAAATCTTGTAGGTCCAAAAGAAAAGAAAGGAACCTGTCATCTATTGGTTAATGACGGTTGCGTTCGCTGGGTGGATGAAGATGAATGATAAGGTTTTCAATACTGAATTTGAAATATCTATGAGATTACTACTTCTCTTAACTTTATCTAAAAAGAGAAAGCTTACATTTGATAACCTGGTGACAGCAGATTTTATTTCAAATTACTCAAAAGAGTTTGGACTATCTCACAATAACCTTCACGGTGAAAATGAGTTTAGTTTTTCTGAATTTTCTGCGAGGAGAGCCTTATCTCAACTAGCTATTAAACATCTTGTTTTAGAAAACTTGGTTAAGGTTTCTTATTCAAATGACGGCTTTATATATTCCATTACAGAACGTGGACTTGCCTTAAGCAATTCTCTAGCTTCTGATTATGCCAATGAATATAGATTGTATGCACACAAAGCTATTATTTATATGGATTCGAAAAACGAAAAAGAACTTCTTAATTTGATTAGTAGAGAAGCGTCTAAATCGTTAAGGAAGGAGTAACCTGTATGGCGTTTTATATTTCTAAAGTCACAGCAACCGGCACAGGGAAGTCCCCTGCTATTGTAACTTTTGATAAAGGATTAAATATCATTTGTGGAGTTTCCGATTCCGGAAAGACCTGCATATTAAAATGCATCCAGTTTGCTATGGGTGTAATTGAAAAGCCTTTTGAAAAAGAACAAACAGGATATGATAGCGTCAGCCTAGATATTAATACCCCAGAAGGCACTATTCATCTCTCTCGGATAGTTGGAAAGAATATAGTAAACGTGGTCAGCCAAATTAACTCAATTGATGGTGGTGACTATGACGTTAAATATAAGAGTAACGGGAATAAAAATCCTGTTTTAAATGAACTTTGGCTTAAATTGATTGGTATTAAAAAACTGCCAATGATAATAAAAAATCAAGATTTTGCTAGACAACGCCTCTCATGGAAAACTCTTATGGGATTGTTTTGGTTAAAAGAACAAGAAATTGAAAATCCAAAATCGGTACTTTTACCTTCATCGCCTACTCAGAATCCTTATTTTTTTGCATCTCTTCTATATCTTCTCACAGGAAATGAATTCCCAGATATGGAGGAACACGACAAGGATGAAATCAGCAAAGCTAAAAAAGATGCTGTTCGCCAATTTGTAAACGGTAGAATTTCTCAGATGTCTAAAAAAAGAGAAGAGCTACAAAAAGCATTGTCTACTTATAGCGATTTAGATGTGGAAGATGAAATGCAAAAGCTAATTGACAATCTTTCTGAAACTGAAGCTGCTATTGCGGCTGCTACAGAAGAGAGTAAGGATTTACTAGGTACTTTACTCGATTTAAAGGAAAAAGAAGCAGAAAACCAAGTTACTTATTCTCACTTTCAATCGCTACGAAGCCAATATACAGCTGATATAAAAAGATTATCATTTATTGTAGATGGAGAGGTACATCTACACTCTGTTGATAAAAATAAAAAATGTCCTTTTTGTGATGGTAATATGCAACCAGCAGAGAGAAAATCATACATTAAAGCATCAAGAGCTGAACTGAATCGCATCATTACTCAATTGCAGGGCTTGTCTGAGAGTGAAGAAGATGTCGTTTCATCATTAAATGAAGTTCGTGAAAAAATCGATCATCTTGAAAGACAAAGATCGGGGATAGATAAATTAATCGAAACTGAACTTACTCCTCAATCTAATAAACTAAGAGAAGGAATAAAACAATATCGCTCTTATATACAATTACAACAAGAATCAACTGTATTGCAAAGCGTTTCACAAGAATGGATTGTTGAATTACAAAAGCAAGAAAGTGATGATTCGGATAACCCTAAGTTTAAGCCAAAAGAACACTTCCCAGTCGATTTTAATACACGTATAGATGAAATAGCATATTCAATTCTAGTTGACTGTAAATACGAAAATTTGAATACGGCTCATTTCAACATGGGAACATTTGATTTGGAAATAAACGGCTATGCAAAAGAAGATAGTCA
>JAAZCH010000104.1 GCA_012513395.1 Tissierellia bacterium | reverse complement strand
GCTAACAAGAGCTACTACAATCCATACAATCAGCCCTAGGACAATAGGCCTAAATCCACTTTCCTTCATCTTTTTGAAATCCACGCTAAGGCCTACTGCAACTAAAGCCATGGTAATCATAAACTTGGCTAAATTACTTAAGCGACTAAATCCCAAGAAATCAAATATGCCTAGAGTGTTTATTAGTGATGCCAGAAGGAACCAAACTATAAACCAGGGAAAAATCTTTCCCAAACTATAACTAAGGTCTTGGTCTTCTGTACTTTCTTTTCTTTTCTTTGATAGGGTTCTAAAAGCAAAGAAAAGAGAAATTGGTATGATCATTGTAGTTCTTGTAAGCTTTACTATAGTGGCATAGGCCCCTGCTTCATCACTAAAAGAGTAGGCTGCAGCTACTACTGAAGATGTATCATTGATTGCAGTTCCTGCCCATAGTCCAAAGCCAAGGTCACTTAGACCCAGCAGGTGACCTAAAGGAGGGAAGACTAGAGCTGCTAGTATGTTAAAGAGAAAGATTGTTGATATAGCAAAGGCAACATCATTTTCCTCCGCCTCTATAATAGGAGACACAGCAGCAATAGCTGAACCACCACAAATGGCTGTCCCTACACCAATAAGGGTCTTTAGATCTCCTGGTACTTTTAAAAGTCTTCCAAAACCATAGGCAGCTAAAAAGGCCGAAATCAAGGTAATTAAAGTCACTGATAATGACTGCATACCTGTTTTAATAACTAAATTTAAATTTAGCCCAGCTCCCAGAAAAATTATTGCCCACTGAAGAATTTTTTTGGAAACAAAAGTAATACCCTGCCTAGTTTTTTCTGGCTTCAGACCTAGATTACTAATAATAATTCCTATTACAATTCCAAATACTGGCCCACCTATTAAGGGAAACATCCCTCCCAGCTTATAGGCCACAAGGGCTATAAGTAATGAAAATACAAGCCCATAGCTATTCTCCTCAAGCCATCTCATAGTTTAAACTTCCAAGTCATTTATTAATATCCTAAGAGTTTCACTTCCTTTTTGGTTTTCTATATGTTTTGAAAATTGTTTAGTAAAAAACATTTAAAAGTTAATTTTAATTGTTGGTGTATCTTCAATAGTATCCCAACTTTCTCCATCAAATATGTGAAAGCTAAACTCTATTTCTTCAATCTTTTCAATACCATTATCCAAAAGGTCAGATTCCATAAATGCTATATCATCAAATGCTTTTTTACCCGGTGTAATATCGCATGAAAAAATCCCATCTATCATGAAACCGTTGATAGATAAATCTCGAGTTTGTATAGTTACATACCTATCACTGTTATTCTCCAAGAATAAATCAAGCCCAATCATCCCAAAATCTGGTCCGCTAAGATTCTTTGCAATGATTCTAAAATCTCCATCATAAATTAATTCACCGTCTTCTTGAAAGATTTGCACATAGTCCTCAGCACCCTTTACCACTATTTTTATCACTTCGGAATCAACTATGGTTTCCCACTCATCACTATCAAAGATATGAAAAACAAACTCCACTTCTTTAATAGTTTCTATACCAAATAATTCAAGATCCCTGCTCATAATTGTAATTCCATCGTTAGCTTTTTTACCCGACATCACGTCTGTAGAAAAAATAGGGTCAATCATAATATTATTAATTGACATATTCCGCACTTGTACGGTTATATTCTTATCACTATCATTATCTATTAACAGCTTAAATTCGGGTCCAAATAATCCACCACTTTCGAAAGATTTGAGTGTAATACGAATGTCTTTTTCATTAAAAACGACTTCTTCGTCAATACTTAATTGGGAATCTTTTTCTTTAGGTTCATTATCTTTTGATACGGTTTCAACCTTTTCGCTTGATTTTTCATTTTCTGTTGAAGTTTTATTATCTGTGTTACCATTCAAATCGTCAGTCGTGCTACAAGAAGTTAGAGCAGTAAGAATTAGAGTTAAAATAAGTAGCATAGTTAAACTTTTGTTTTTCATCTTTAGACCTCCCATTATTTGCATTTCTAAGGAATTCACAACATAAATTAACATGTTATCAACATGCTATTATCGTAATTATAACATATTGTATTAACTTATTGAAAAAATAACTGCATATTATTTAGTTGCTAACCACGGTTCTTCTCTACACTTAATATGATCGATATCATAAAAATAATTAAAATACTTATCCACTGTGAAGTTGAAAAACCACAAAATATACCCCTAGATTCATCGTATCTAAATTCTTCAATGACGAATCTACTAATTGAATATAGAAAAAAATATAAATAACACGGCGTATTCCAATTGGCTTGTTTTCTCTTTGAGATTAAATAGACAAATAATGAGATAATAATCAATACAATCGCTTCAAGTATTTGTACTGGAAATAATGCAATATTCGACGGAGCTAAAGAACCAACTGGAAAAGTTACAGATAAAATCCCTTGATAAGGTATTCCATAACAACACCCTGATAAGAAACAACCCATTCTTCCAAAAGCATGAAACATAGGAATCATAAAACATAAGTATTTAATATATTTTCTATAATCAATTCCATAAAGTTTAGGCACTGAGGTTATAGCGATAAATGATCCTATTAATCCTCCATAAAAAACAAAACCGCTGCCCATTATAGTACTAAAGTAGTTTAGATTAAAAATATGAATCCAATTTATTTCTTTTCTAAAAATAAGTAGATATAATATTTTAGAACCCAATAATGCTCCTATTGCCATTTGAGATTCTATAATTATAAAATCATTTAAATCTAAATTATTCTTCTTTAATACTATATATCCAAAAAGATTTGATATAACTATCCCTAATACTACCATGGCGCCATATGATGGCATGATTAGACCATTTATATTTATGAATGAATACATATTAACCCTTACAAATAAAAATAAAACACCTTTCTAACTATACTAAATGTTAAAAAGGTGTTAGTAAGTATTACATTTAGCCTAAGGCATATTGCTTAAAGCTCCCAGTCCACCTAAGCAGGCTGCGCAAGCAATAAAGAAAAGTAGATTAAGTATCAAACCAATTATTGAACAAACAAGACCTGCTGTAGCCATTCCTCTGTTTTCAATATCCTTTCTTCCTTTAGCGCCCAAAACAACACCTATAAGTCCCAAAATAGCACCCAGCCAACCAAGAGGTGCCGCGGCAAATAAAGCAATAACTAATGAAATAATGCCTAAAACCAAAGATGCAATGGCCATAAAACCCTCCTTTATTAAACTTATTAATGAATATGTTGTTTCAAACTTATCATATTCTCTTTATTGAGTCAATCAAATTATTTCTACAATCATGTATATAATAGCTTCATTACTTTTCAAAGTAAGCTGGACACCTTCTTATAGCAGCTATCCAGTTTAGTATGAGAAATGAACCGTCCAGTTTAGTATGAGAAGACCTATAATGGTTACTAGCTGCCTTCCTCGACGAAGGAGTTAGTAATCATG
>JAAZCH010000103.1 GCA_012513395.1 Tissierellia bacterium | reverse complement strand
TAGAACCTAATCCAAAATTGTCCCTTATACGAGAAGGAATAAAGATTTGTAAAGAAGAAGGAGTGGACTTTATCCTTTCAGTAGGAGGTGGTTCAGTAATAGATTCAGCAAAAGCCCTATCAGTAGGAGCAGTATCAGATACAGATATTTGGAAATTTTTTATTGACGAAGAAATTACTAATGCCTTACCCACAGGAGTAGTCCTTACTATTCCTGCAACGGGAAGTGAATCCAGTCCCAGTTCTATCGTTACCAATGAAGAGGGATTATTAAAACGAGGAATTGAATCTGATATTTTAAGACCAGTTTTTGCAATCTTAGATCCTGCACTAACTGTGACGTTGCCTAATAACCAAACTTTTGCAGGAGTTGTAGATATCCTTTCACACATTTTCGAAAGATATTTTACCAATACAGAATATACGGATTTAACCAATGGATTATGTGAAGCTACAATTAAAACAGTAATAAAAAATGCCCATATTTTAAAAGATAATCCTCAAGATATAAATGCCAGGGGAGAAATCATGCTCTCAGGTACCATTGCCCATAATGGAATTTTAGGCTTAGGTAGACAAGAAGATTGGGGCAGTCACAGAATAGGCCATGAAATTACAGCCCTTTATGGAACTACCCATGGAGTTACCTTGTCAATAATTCTCCCAGCTTGGATGAAATACGTTTATAAAACTAATCTTAAAAGATTCAAGGAATTTGGAATTAACGTATTCGGGATTTCAGAATTAGAAAAAAGTGATGAGGAAATAGCGTTGGAATCCATTCTAGAATTGGAAAAATTCTTCCAAAGTGTAGATATGCCAATTAGACTTTCAGAAATAGGAATTGACGAAAAAGATTTTAAAGAAATGGCAAATAAATGCACAATGAGCGGAAGTGTAGGAAGATTTAAAGTTCTATGCAATGAAGATGTTATAGAGATATTGAAATTAGCATTATAAATATTAGTGGAAAAAATTTATAAATAAAAATTTAAGCACAAAAGGTAAAAATTTTGTGCTTATTAATTTGTCCATAACTTGAAAAAGGGGTATTAATATGTTAGTATTATTGTTGAATAATTAAATAAATTAATAATTAATCTAAAATAAATTTGCAAGGAGGAAATATGGATTTAATTAAATTGGGGATAGTATTTGCTGCCATTATTTTAGTCGTTAGAATGAATAAGCCTTTGTATATGTCCATGGGTGCAGGTATTTTAGCTTCCTTGATAATCTACCAAATTCCATTCTCTGCTTACCCAGAGATTCTACGCATATCTCTTTTTGGACAACAAACTATAATAGTAGTTTTGGCATTTTATACGATTACTTTTCTCCAAAGAATGTTGGAAAAAAGAGGAAGACTACTTTTAGCGGAGCGTTCCATAAGTAGAATATTTAACTCCAGAAGAATAAACGCAACAGTTGTACCATTTATTATAGGAATGCTTCCTTCTGCAGGGGCGGTTTTAATTGCAGCTCCCATAGTAAATACAGCAGCTGGAGAATAT
>JAAZCH010000102.1 GCA_012513395.1 Tissierellia bacterium | reverse complement strand
TCCTTCAAGAAGAAGTTGAAATATATATCTAACATTATCAGCAACCTTTTCATCAACTATAAGCTTGTAGTTATCCTCAGGATCTTTCAAATAACCATAAGGCGGAGTCCCTGATGTGTACTTCCCTTGCTTTTTTGCTACAAGTAGAGCTGTTGTCATTTTCTCTGAAATATCCCTACTATAATAATCATTAAGAAGGTTTTTAAATTGAATGTCTAATTCAGTTCCATTTTGAACTTCATTACTACTATCATAGCCATCATTGATTGCTATAAATCTGATTCCCATAAAAGGAAAGATGTTTTCAAGATAATCACCCATTTCTATATAGTTTCTCATAAATCGTGACATATCTTTTACTACAATACAGTTTATTTTTCCCTGTTTTACCTTCAAAAGTAACTTATCTAGTCCAGGCCTTGAAGTAGTGCTACCACTATAACCCTCATCAATAAATTCTTCTATATTTGCCTTTTTAAGTTCCAGGTCATTAAAGATGAAGTTCTTAATAATATTCCTTTGAGAATTTATAGTATCCTCTGTATGCCTCAGATTTCCTTTTTCAAGTACGGATATTCTAAGATAAATAGCAATATTATTCACCTAAACTCATCTCCCTTCCACCTAAAAAGCCTTTTAAGCTAATTTTTATAGTTTCATTATTATATACATCAATACGTTCAATATATTTCTGAACAATATTTTCATCTAGCTTAATCTCTTTATTAGAAAATAGGTCATCAAATAATCCTATCTCCTCTTCAGCTTGAGTTTTTATTGAAATGATTTCAAGATCAAGATCACTTAAGTTTTTTTCATAGATGGTTAGGGCTTTTCTATTTAATATTCTTTTTTCAAGATAGTCATCCTTCTCAATCTTTCCTAAACTATAATCTTCATATGATCTTTTTAAATCTGAATTAAGTTTTGAAATCTTAAGGGAAATGGACTTACGATTCTTTTCTACCACCTCAATTTTCATGTTGAAAATATCAATAATTCCTTCCTTGCAATCTTCTCCACTTGCATCAATGCTGAGTACATTTCTCAACTTTTTTATAACCAGATTATCTAAATCACTTTCCATTACGGAAATATATGGTGTTTCAAGTAAAATACCATTGTTTTCTTCATTGGTAAACTTATAATAATAAAACTTTGCATTTTTCTTATTACTTCTTACTCCATTCCTAATTAAAAGTAGGTTCGTATTTGCATCAAAAATTACACCTTTATATTTATTAACTGGATCTCTTTTCATGTCATGTCTTGTTATTTTAAATTCAGATTTATCTTTGTTATTATCAAGTATCTCTTGGGCTATGTTAAACAGTTCTTCTGAAATAATAGCTTCATGGGCATTTTCTACAACAATCCATTCATCCATAGGTTTTTGCCTATAATAGCCAGATTTTTTCCCTTGAACATTTTCCTTAGTTCCTTGAACAAGGCAACCTGTATAGACTCTCTGCCTAAGCATATTTGCTATAGTGCCTTTTCTCCACTGTGGCTCTCCAGGTTCTCGTGTAATATTTCCTGTTTTATTGTAAGCACTTGATGTCGCTATATTTTCTCCGTTAAGCTGCTTGGCTATTTTAAGTGTATTAACCCCATCTACATACATATTAAATATTCTCTTAACTACTTTCATGCTTACTTCATCAGGTTCTAATTTTCTTCCTCCATCTTTCCTTACTACCTTGTATCCAAAAGGTGGATTTGAACCTATAAAGAAGCCCTGTCTAGCATGAACCTGTCTACTGGTTCTAACCTTGTGTGATATATCCTTTGCATACATATCATTTATAAGGTTTTTTATTAATATTTCAAAGGATAGTTTTGCATCAATTCCTTTTTCTGTATCAATCTTATCTATTACCGATATAAATCTTACTCTTAAGAATGGAAATACCTTATCTACAAGTCTTCCCATTTCAAGATGTTCTCTACCAAGTCTCGATAAATCCCTGATTATAATACAGTTTATAAAACCATTTCTAACATCATCCATCATTTCAATATAGCCTGGCCTATCAAAATTAGTTCCAGAATACTCGTAATCTGTATAAACCTTAACCAGAGTCATATTCTCTTTACTTATATACTCTTGGCAGATTTCTACTTGAGATTCTATAGAGTATGACTTATTTCTCCACTCTTCTGTTCTTTCCTGTGATAGTCTTGTATATATCCCTACTCTAGATGATTTAATAGTTTCTACCTTTTCATTTTTTATAAGATCTCTTCTTGATATCCTAGCCATAAAGAGCTACCCCCTCTCTTTCAGTGGATAGAACTTTTATAACCTTGTTATTAAAAGATACAAGATTAGAAGCCTTGTTTTTCTTAACTCCCTCTATTATTCTCTTTAATATATCAAATTTTTCCATATCATTAAAAAATACTGCTATTCTTGGCCTTCCGTCTTCATCCTTTTCCCCTACCAATATACGGTCAACAAAAAATGCAAGTGTTTGCCTATCAATACTTTCAATGTTTTTATACTTTTCCAAACCCGTAAGCCAGTTTTCTTTGGAATTAAGTATCTCTTCTAAATCATTATAGGCTTTCTTTCTATTTAAAATTTGTTGTTCAACCTCTTTTATTTTTAACTGGTAGCTCTTCCTAAAGGATTGAAATTC
>JAAZCH010000101.1 GCA_012513395.1 Tissierellia bacterium | reverse complement strand
TTGTCCTGCTCCACCTGATTGTTTCTTGTGTCGTCCTTGGACTTCTACGGTTTGGGTTATAGTTTCTCTATATGGAATAATAAATGGCACGGTTTTAACTTCTACTCCGTAGTTATTTTTCAATTTGTCGATAATAACTTGTAGTTGTACGGAACCTTGGCCACCTATTGTCAATTGTTTCGTTTCAGGATTTCTAGCGATAACAAAGCTTGGGTCTTCTTCTTGAAGTTTTAGAAGTGACGCAGAAATTTTTTCCTCGTCTCCCTTGCTCATCGGTTCTATTGCATAGAATAAGTTCGCTTGTGGATACTTAATTTTTTTGAAAACTGTCGGTTTAGCTTTGTCGGATAGAGTGTCTCCAGTTTGGGTCACTGATAGTTTTGTTGTAACTCCTATGTCCCCTGCTTGAAGTTCTTCTATAGCGCTTTGTTCTTTTCCTCTTATGGTGAAAAGTCCGCCCATTTTTTCGTTTACTTTTTTCGTAGAGTTATAAAGGTCTGTATCTTTTGTGATTTTTCCAGAAACTACTTTAAATACTGAAATCTTTCCTACGAATGGGTCTGTAATAGTTTTGAAAACTACTGCTGAGAATGGATCGTTTACGTCTACTTTTCTCACTTCTTCGTCTTCATGTCTAAATCCGATGTGTGCTTTTTCGTGGTTTGGAGCTGGCATATAGTTTGTGATCATATTTAATAGAATGTCGATTCCTATAGCTTTTTCTCCTGATCCTACTAGTAGTGGCACAGCTGAGCCTTCGATAAGTGCGTGAGTTACGCCTTTTAGAATTTCTTCTCTAGTGAAAGCTTCTCCTTCGAAGTATTTTTCGATTAATTCTTCACTGGATTCTGCTACTACTTCTGTAATCTCTTCGTAGATTCTCTCTGTAGCTTTTAATTGGTCGTGATTAAGTTCGATTTCTGTCGGTGCGCCATTTTCGTATTTGTATCCCTTTTGATAAATTACATCTGTAACACCTTGGAAGTCTGGTCCTTCTCCGATTGGAGTTGAGAATGGAAGTACTTTTTTACCAAATTTCGCTTCCAATTCTTCCATCAATCTTCTGAAGTTTACATTTTCTCCGTCGATTTTATTAACAAAAATAATTCTTGGTAGGTCGATTTCTTCGCAGTATTTCCAAAGAAGTTCTGTTCCTACTTCTACTCCACTAGTAGCGTCCACTACTAGGATAGCTGATTCAGCTGCTCTTAGTGCGCCATATACTTCTCCTATGAAGTCTAGATATCCTGGAGCGTCGATAACATTAATTTTTGTATCTCTCCACTCTACAGGTATAACGCTAGTTCCAATAGATGATTGTCTTTGGGCTTCTTCATTAGAGAAATCGGACAATGTATTTTTAGAACTGACATTTCCCATTCTTTTTGTAGCTCCAGATTGGAAAAGCATAGATTCGGTAAGATTTGTCTTACCGCTTCCACTATGTCCAACTAGGGCAACATTTCTAATTTTGTCAGTAGTATAAACTTTCATAATATAACTTCCACCTTTCATTTTTATGTATTTTATAAAAAAATATTCCTTTGTATAGTATAACACAAATAGAGGGCAATTTGAAAACGATTTTTTTATAGAAAATTTTTTGAAATTTTAGTTAACAATTACCCATAAGGGTATCAAAACCATATGAAGGAGATGGCAAAATGAAATTCAAAAAAATACTTTTTATAATATTAATTCTACTATTAATATCTGACGGTGCTTCCCTTGCGACGAGCAATCAAATAGATAGCATTCACCTAGACGTGGAAATTTTGGATGACGGCACTGGAATAGTTTCTCAAACTTGGCATACGAATATAAGAGAAGGTACGGAGTTATTCATCCCCATGGAACATCTAGACCATATGGAGCTTGTGGATTTTACAGTTTCTGACAAGAATGGTCCATACACTTATGTAGAAAACTGGGATAGCATTCGGTCCTTTGAAGATAAGAAAAATAAATACGGAATATTAGATACGCCAAATGGAATCGAGTTGGTCTTTGGGGTTAGCGAATACGGAGATAATACCTACGACCTTAAATATTCTTTTAATAATATGGTCCAAGCCTTCAGCGACAAGGATGGATTTAACGTAAGATTAATAAACGATCAAATGAATCCATCTCCAAATCGAATATCTTTTAGGATTTACAAAGATGGTGTAAATCTAAGTCCAGAAAATGCAAATATTTGGTCCTTTGGGTATGGGGGTAATATAGAATTTTTAAATGGCGAAATTGTAGGACAATCCACCTCTCCATTTAATAGTCATAATTATTTAAATGTGATGGTGTCCTTGGACAAGGGAATTATTAATCCCGTATATGTAGGAGATGGCACCTTTGAAGATTTAAAAGAAATTGCATTTCGAGGTTCTGATTACGACACCGGTGAAACATCACCTGATATTCCAAGACAAGATAGACCAGTTAAAAGATCATTTCCTTTTCAAATTATTTTAGCCTTTGGTGCCATCGGATTTTTTATCTTAGCAATATTAAAAATGGTATCTGGTGCATCTACCAAAATAAATAACTACAACGAGGTTCAAAGTCTAGTCGATAATAGAACACTTTCTAGAGAAATTCCATTTGATGGAAAGATTGTGCCTACTTATTACTTTCTGACATTGGATCCTGAGTACGACGAAGAGAATTCTGGATTGCGATTGTTGTTTGCATTTTTGATGAAGTGGTTTATTGATGGGAATATTTCTGAGAATTACGAATTTATTAATGAGCCTAGTAGCTTCATGGGTTTAAGTAGTATAGAACTAGAAAAAAACGCCGAATACAACCTATGGAATTTCCTTTTAAAAGGAGCTGACGAATCTCCTAGCGGATTGTTTTCTAAAAGATTTGAAAAATATATGGAAAAAAACTATTTAGATTTTCATAAGATACTTCAAGGGGCGAAAAAAGAAGGATATGATTATGCCCTAAAAAATGGCTATGTAGAAGTTATGGAGAAATTTGGAATATTTAAGTCTAGATCCTTAACAGAATCTGGCATCCAGGAGATGCTAAAAATACAGGGTAATAAAGATTATATTAATAGTCTTGGTGAAAACTTCGGAAGAGAAATTAGGGAAGAAAATAGAAATTTGCTAATATTGTCTACCTTGTTGGGATTAAATCCAGAGCTGAAAATGGAATTAGAAGACGAAGATTATATCCCAGTGGAGGAAGCTTACCAGCCTATGCCTTACTTTTATCCTTATTATATCTTCTATAATAATACTCGTAGAATGGGTTATCACGCTGGAACAGGTATTAGAAAAGGAGTGGAATCTTATAACGCAAGCTCAAGTTCTTCCAGTAGCGGATTCGGTGGTGGCTCTTCCTTTGGCGGAGGCGGCGGATTTTCCGGCGGCGGCTCTGGCGGTGGAGTTAGATAAAAATAAAAACTTATTTAAAAAAGAACTCTAATTAGAAATTTGATCATTTCATTTAGAGTTCTATTTATATCTATTTGTTTTTTATAACTTTTATTTCATTGAATAATTCTTTTTAAATTCTAATACATCGGATATCATTTGGTCCACATTGTCTACTTGTAATATTACCAAATCGCCAGGCCCAGCTTTTTTCAAAGCTATCTGAGCACCTTTTCTCTCTTCGTCTGTAACAGTAATATTTTCTTCTGCCATTCCTCCTTTTAAAATACCTTCTTTTAGTATCAAAGAAGTCTCTCCGGGTTTTCTATTTCTAGGAGATGGATCACAAATTACTATTTCGTCGAAGTGCTTTGCCAAGACTTTTCCGTATTCTATAATATCTTCAGTCCTTCTATTTCCCACTCCAGAAGATAATCGAATCTTTTTTCCTGGCATTAAGCTTTTTATGAAATTGATAGTAGCTTCTATGGCTCCAATATTATGACAGTAGTCTATTAGAACCTTAAAATCTCCAATGTCTATTATATTCATTCTACCCCGTGATTGGGTTATGGAAGGATTAAAAGTGTATAGTCCTTTTTGAATCACTTCTTCCCTAACTCCCAATCCATAAGTAGCTCCCACTACTGCCATGGCATTTTCCAAATTGAAATCAGCAAGACCTTGAAACGTTATGGGGATAAGATCTATTTCTGCTATTTCTACATCCATTTCAGGTGTTTGTAAAATTATATGTTCATTTTTAACAGTTACATTGACATGATTTTTCTTTAAGTTCTCCTTTAATAAAGGATGATCTTTGTCTTTAGAATATAATATTATTTTAGATTTTATTTTATCTAGTCTCAATAAACTCATGGGATTATCTGCATTTACAACTGCCCATCCTGTTTTTTTCACTGATTCCAATACAGTGGATTTAAGTCTAGACAAACTCTCAAGACTATCTATACCCCCTTGGCCTAAATGGTCTGAGGTTACATTAGTCATAACTCCTACATCACATTCCTTAAAACCCAATCCTCGTCTGAGGATTCCGCCTCTTGCAACTTCTAAAACTGCATGATCTACGGTACTGTCTTTTAGTACAGCTTTCGCTCCTTCGGGTCCACTGTAATCACCTTTTAGAATTTGCACACCGTCGATAAAAACTCCATCTGTGGAAGTAACTCCTACTTTATTGCCTCCATAAGTGAGAATATGAGATATCAATCTAGTGGTAGTAGTCTTTCCGTTAGTTCCTGTCACTGCACATATGGGGATGGAGTGATGAGCGCCTTCTGGAAATAACATATCCACTACAGCTTTCGCAATATTTCTAGGTTTACCTTCAGAAGGGTACAAATGCATCCTAAATCCAGGTCCAGCATTCACTTCCACTATGCCAGATTTTCCCATCTCCAAAGGCTCTTCCAAAGTTTTTGCAATTATGTCTATTCCAATAATATTAAGCCCAATCAATCTAGAGATTCTCTCCGCCATCAGCTGATTAAAGGGATGAACTTTTTCCGTTACCTATGACGAACGCAGGCTCTCTCAATGCAGCCGCTTGAAATTTCCCGTCTATCACCATCATTCTAAAGTCATAACCAACTAAGTATTTTTCCACCACTACATATGAATCGATTTTTCTCGCTAAATCGTAAGCATGTTTTAGCTCATCAGGTGTAGTGATATTTGTAGTGACACCTCTACCGTGATTTCCTCGAAGAGGTTTTGTAACTACTGGATACCCTATTTCCTCAGCCAACTCTGCCGCCTCATCTAAGCTTTCCACCGCTTTTCCTTGAGGAACTGGAATTCCATTTTCTCCAAGGATTTCCTTTGTTCTTTCTTTGTTGCCGGCTATTTCCACTCCCAAGGATGAAGTGCTGTCCACTACAGTAGCTTGAATTTTTCTTTGGTATTTGCCTTGCCCTAATTGGACGTAGCTATCTTCATTTAGTCTGATATGAGAAATTCCCCTTCTCGCAGCCTCGTCTACTATGGATTTTGTAGAAGGACCTAGAAGTGTGGATTCGTAAATAGATTGCAACTCTTTTAAAAGTGGTTCGATATCCGTCATTTCATTTTCAAAAAGTTTCTCCACAATTTCTACAGTCATCTCACCTGCACGAATGCCCACCTCTTCGTTTTGGTATCTGTAAACTATATTGTAAACTCCCTTTTCGTCTAAAGAAAACGTTTTACCGAAACTTACTTTATGACCTATAAGACATTGAAGCTCAATTGCTATATGCTCCACAATATGCCCCGCCCAGGTTCCTCTATCTACACGTTCAAAAAATCCACCAGGTTTACCAGGTGAACAATTATGCTCATAAAGGGTCGGGAGAATTGTCTCTAGATTTTTTCTAAAATCTGGCACAAGATCGCTAGGTCTTTCTTCTAATTCACCAATATCCAATTCCATCAAAATTACAGGTGAATTGCTATAGTAATTCGGACCCCTAAGAGCTCTTAATTCATTTATTTTCATTTCTTACCCCTATTAATTTATTAGTCATCAGCATTCCCCACAAATGCGTAATGATAACTTAATCTCATTATAACAAATTTGTTGTACTTTCACGATATTTGAGTAATTTTAAAATGAGACTAAACGTATAGAGTAAGTTCAGTGGATATCAATGACATCTCCTCGACCTATCGAATCATTTATCAAGTCTAACCTAAGTTAGATGTAAACCTCTCTGAAGATTAATATTATAGCAAAAATAAGCAAAACTATATAAGATATAATTTTAAACTTGCTTAATCTTTTATCCAAATAATCTAGATAAAATCTTCCAATTCCTTTAACAACTATGGAAAATAAAAACGCTATATTTAACCATTTCATTTTGGTTGATAGCATAGCCATTCCTAGAATCAATGCTAATACTGAAGCATATTTGTTAAATGACTTGATTTGATCAACATAGTTTTTTGAATTTCTTGAATAATTATTTATTAGTATCACCTCTGAAAACGATTATTGATTTAATTATTTTATCATCGAAATTTCCTTATCTCAGAAATATTCATTTATAATTAAGTCATAATTGCAACTATAAAGAAAACAATTCCTACTGCAATATTGGCAATTCCACTTCTTTTTTGGTTTTCTTTTAAATCTTTTACTCCTCTAATAACAAGTATAGCTGATATCAAAGTATTGAAAAGCGTTAAATACGTAAATTTGCTGCTAGCTATTATATACACGCCTAAAGCTACGCCTATAATAATTAAAATATTTTCTATTTTCTTAAACATTTTATCTCCTAGCTTATAGTACTTACTATGCATATACAAATATGATTTTGATGATTATATTGTAGGTGTCTTAATAAAGTTTTATTTCTTCGTCATAATTTCTTCCAATATATTTAAATACAATGAAAGATCTTCGCTGTTATTTTCTATGTCCAATTTACTTATTCCTCTTTGAAAAAATAAATCAGTATTGATCTCATCACAATTTGAATTCATATCACCTGTTGTCATATCTACTATAATATAGATTTCTGAGAAAGCATATTGCTTATCGAATTTTTCGTAATGAGTTTTGCTTTTTTCATCTCTTTTTACGATATAGGAAACTAGTTTTAAATCTTCCTTTTTCAATAGTCCTTCTGCATTACAAATAGAGTTTAAACAATTTTCTATAAATATAGCTTTGTATTTTAAAATGACAGAATCATCATTTGATACATCTACTACATTGTATTTACTTTCGATATAATAGCATATCTCAGCTGGAGATTTTCTATTATCCTTCAACATATCGTGGTATTTATTTTTAAGTGTCAATTCATAATTATTTAATTTTCTCATATTTTTATTTAAATCTACAATTTTTCCATATTTTATCGTAGGACTATTTTAAGTCAATAGTAGCACTATAATTATACAATGGCAACCAACCATATTCTAGAAAATATAACTTGGTATTACTAACCTTTACCCTAACCTTGTCAGTTCCGTTCAGTACAACAACCCTACCCGCGGTTCCCGTACGATAGAGTATAGCACTAAACCTATGATTAATACTTCCCTCGGAATATGTCTCAGGATTTAAGAAACTAGAACTATATCTATTATTCGCTGCCAAATCAAGAAATAGCTTCCATTCTGGTGAAAATATTTCTTGATTAGTATAATAATATCACAGTTTTTTGTTTGATTTTCCCACTTGTCACAAACAACCTAAAAAATGGAACAAACAACATTTTAAAAAAATTCTATGTCGTTCATTCCCATTTTCGTGTTGTTCATTCCATTTTAGATTAAACTTCATTATTATGACTTATAATAGGTTAAATGGAAATGCTTTTAAATAAATTCATTCTTCTACGCTTTCTTCTAAGTTCTGTGATTTTACTATATTATTTTTCTATGATAAAATTCTATGTAAATTTATTTTTGCTTATCTATGAAATTGTGTAAGGCAAGGGTTATAAAGAGGTGAAGTTTTGAAGATAGCTATTTGTGATGATGTATCTGCTATTGCGGACAAAATAGAAGACATATTAGAAAATTATTGTGATTTAAATAAATTAGATTTAGATATTTTACAATTTACTGATACCGAATCTGTTAAAGAATATTTACTCAATGGCAATTCGATTGACTTGATTTTTTTGGATATAGAATTTCCTGACAAGAGTGGGATTGATCTTGCAAATTTCATTAGAAATATTAGGGAAGATTATGCTACTGAAATCATTTTTATTTCTGGTTCTGATAAGTATTTTAGAGATTTGTTGGAGTTTCAGCCTATTACATTTATTTCGAAGCCTTTTATGGATTTAGAAATAATAGAAGGCTTTGAGATTTTTTTAAAAAGGCTTAATCTTTTGAATTTAAAATTTAGTTACAAAAAGAATGGTTACACATATTTAATTCCATATAATGATATTTTATATTTTGAAAGTAATGGTAAGAGAATTAATATTTATTCTGAAAATGTTTTTGATTCTTTTTATGGAAGTATCTTAGAATTAGATATGGATATTAATTATAATTCTTTTATAAGAATACACAAATCCTATGTCGTAAATATCGATAAGGTCACTTCTGTTAAGAAGGATGTACTTATTCTTACTAATGGCGTCCAACTCCCCATTGGTAGAATGTATGAGGATGAATTAAAAAAATATATTATGGGAATGAAACAAAATGTTTAATCAAGAAATTATGTTAAAAGCCTTATTAAATATACTAACAGTTGTATCAGTTTATATTTTACTTACTGCTTTTTTAGGAAAATCTAAAAAGACTAAGGCTATAATTTTTATTTGCTATGCAGTTTTTTATTTTCTCATCACTTTTGCATGGTTGTATGTTGGACTACCTCTAGTAATTACTTCAAGCCTACTTTCGGGAATCATCGCTATGTCTTTTTTACACAATGCGTCATTTGCAAAAAAATTGTCTTCCGCTGCTATCACATATGCTATTCTAATCTTGGTAGAAAATGCTGTTGCAACGTTATTTATTAATGAAAATATAGATTTTTTTGAAAGAGTTAAATACGATACCATAGCAATTTTGATCATCGTAAAGTCATTATCATTTATTATTAGCATTTTTATTCATTCTGTTTTTACGAATCAATCTAAGATTAATCTACCTTCTAAATACTACTTTACTTTTCCTTTAATCATGATATTAAGTAGTATACTATCCATGTTTTTGATAGCTAATTATGGGGATTCTTCGGTAAATACTTTTTTAATAATTTCTACAATAATCATAATCAACTACGTGGCATTTTCAATGTATAATGACATTCTAAACCTTTTTGAAGAAAAATATAATAATATCTCCCTTGAAAAGCAATACGAACTAATAAAAACTCAAAGTGAAAATATTGAAAAGTCTGCTGATGAATTGAGAAGACTTGAGCACGATTTGAAAAATAAATTAACTCCTATTGCTTTTATGGTAAAGGATGAAAATATTGACCAAGTGTCTGAATATATTCAAAAGATTATGGCGGAATTTTCTTCTAAAAGGATTTTAAAATCTTCTGGTGTTACTGAACTAGATAGCATAATAAATATTAAAATGAATAAATGTGGTGATTTGGATATAGAGTTTGAATACGAAATCAGTCCTATAGAAAATGCTTTTGTAAACAATATGGACCTAGCAGTGATGGCTGGAATTCTACTAGATAATGCAATTGAAGCTACTTTAAAATTTAGCCAAAAATGGATTAAAGCAGATATTAGAATTGTAAAGAGCGTACTTATAATTGAAATCGAAAATACTTTTGATGGAGTAATTAAAAAGAATGGTAATAGATTTTTGACAAGAAAGGAAAATAAGGAATATCACGGTATGGGAATTAGAAATATCGAAAGTATATTGAAAAAATACGATGGTGAGATAACATTTGATTATACTGGGAATGTTTTTAAAGCTTTGGTTATAGTTTATCCGAAGTAAATTAACGATATAAAAAAGCGTAGGGGATAAATTACATAAATCCCTTACGCTCTGCCATATACTTATTATAAATTTACATTTTTCTCCAGCAATTTCACCGTCAATGGAACCACTACCAATTGAATAACTATTCCTGGTAGTCCTGTTACTATCGCACCTTGGATAAAGGGTATTGGGCCTGGGCCTTGGAAGCCAAAAAATTGGCCTAGGAAAAATACTACGATTCCTGCTGCGATCCTGCCTGCTATCATAGCTACTACTAAAGATACTACGACATTTTGTTTTAGAGTTTTGTATAAATATCCTGCTATAAGTCCATATACTGCTAACTCAAAAAACATAATTGGTAGCATAGGAAATGTAGGTGGCATTCCTGTAAGGACACTGGATAAAACTGGTGTCACCATGCCGATTAAAAATCCTGATGATGGTCCTAATAACATCGTTCCTATTAA
>JAAZCH010000100.1 GCA_012513395.1 Tissierellia bacterium | reverse complement strand
TCTCCTAAAGCGGGTGTCGGAGGTTCGAATCCTCTCCGGGACACCACTTAAAACACTGCAATTCCAACGGATTGAGGTGTTTTTATTTTAAGTATTTATGTAGCATTGTCGATATTCACCTGCTTTAGCACCCATTAACGTGCCACTTTTGATGCCACTTTAAACACAAAAAGAGGATATTTCCATAATATCGCTCATTTCTTTCCTTTCAATATTAATACAATTGATATAACAGATAGAGTTATTAATACTGAGCATAAAATTATTATTACCTTATCCATATATTTTACATGAATTCGTGATGGAAGACTTTTCAGCCTCCCTGTTTAGTCCAACTTAGTCATTAAGATTATAATTGCTAATATCAAGTTGAGCAGAACTGTTATGAGATTGATTTTTGATGATGCAGTGCAAGTTAATGCCGAATTCCAGTATAAGGCAGGACTTAAAGCGACGGTTACAAGAATAACAGAGTCCAAATGTTGTAAGTACTGTGATAATTTAGCGGGTGTTTATGAATATCCAAATGTACCAAAGGATGTCTACAGGCGCCATGAATATTGAAGATGCAGGGTTGAATATGATCCTGGAGACGGAAGAAAACAGGATGTACATACAAAGAAATGGATAGATTCGGAGAAAGAAAGCAAAACAGAAAAAAGAATAGAATTTAGTAAGGAAAGCAACAACAGTAGAATTGCAAGTATCACATACTCTAAAGCAAAAGAATTAGGATATAATCCAATTTCTCAAGACAAGGTCGTAAATTTGATGAGAACTGAATCTATTTCGTGGATTGAACGGCTAAATGAGTATGAAATAAATTCAATTAAAAAATATTCATTTAATGGTGTTGATCCTAATGGAGAAAAGTTGTTTTTCAAACTAAATAAATATATTGAAGGTAATTATTTACCTTCAAATAACATAGAAGAAAATATTTTGGAAAGAATGTATGCAAATATTAAAAACGCATTATTGAAAAGCAGGACAAGAGAGGATATAATTATTTATAGAAGAGATGGCACTCCAAATCTTTTAGAAGGGAAATTAGAAATATTTCTTAGCACATCTGTTACTCAAAAAGGAGTTTTTAAAGGGAAGCCAAATGTTGCAATAATAGCATCAAAGAATACTTCGGGAGCATATATTGAAAATTTAAGCAGCATTCCTAAGCAAAGAGAATTTCTAATAAATGTTGGCACAAAGTTAAGAAAGATTTACAGTGAAAAAAGTTTTACGCTTTATGAGGTCATTATAAATGAGTAAGAAGCTTACAAGAGCAGAGGAAAGACAAATATTTCAAGAAAGGATGGATGCTGAATCCTTTAGTGCGCAAACGCCAGAACAAAAGGCGCTTTCAGAATTTAGAATAAAAAAAATGAACAGACTTGCAGAAGAATTGAGAAAACAGGAAGCACTAAACCAATAGCATATTTTATTCTTATGCTTAAATAGTATAAAAAAAGGAGCAAAATGACGCTCCTTTTTTGTTAGGAAATTATTATGCCAAAAAAGAAGGGAAATCAAAAGCCGACAAAACTCGTTAAATTGCCATATAGGAGAAGCCAATTTCAAGAAGCCGTTGATTTATACGAAACAACAGGGAGAAAGGCTCAAGCTTGGCAAAAGGGATTGCTAAAACATATCATGGCTTATAATTCCGGCTCGTTATGGGTACATACGAAGTTCGGATATTCTGTCTCTAGGAGAAACGGTAAGAATGAAGT
>JAAZCH010000099.1 GCA_012513395.1 Tissierellia bacterium | reverse complement strand
AGTATAAATGGAGTAGCTGCTACAGCTAGAGTTTATAGAAATGCATTATCTGTTAATAATCCAACAAATTGCCCAGTTGTAACATATCAAATTACTTATAATGCAAATGGAGGAAGTGGTGCTCCTTCATCACAAACAAAAACTCATGGAGTTGCTTTGACTTTATCATCAACAAAACCAACAAAGTCAGGTTATAATTTTGATGGATGGGCAACATCATCAAGTGGTGCAGTAGCATATCAAGCAGGAGGGTCATATACATCTAATTCAAGTGTAACTTTATATGCTATATGGTCATTTTCATCAGGAACTAGATATGTAAGTGCTGCTGAACCCAAAACATATTCAGGAACCACTTTAAAGTGTGGAGATAAAGTAGTTGTCTCAGATTGTAAACCAATATCAAGTTCTAATAGCACTGAAACTTGTGCCGTAAGTAGTATAAATGGAGTAGCTGCTACAGCTAGAGTTTATAGAAATGCATTATCTGTTAATAATCCAACAAATTGCCCAGTTGCAACATATAAAATTACTTATAATGCAAATGGAGGAAGTGGCGCTCCTTCATCACAAACAAAAACTCATGGTGTTACTTTAACTTTAACATCAAATAAACCCACAAGATCTTGTTATACTTTTAGAAGATGGAATACAAATTCAAGTGGAACAGGAACAAATTATTCATCAGGTGGATCATATACAGCTAACTCAGCAGCAACTTTATATGCTAAATGGACCGTTAAAACTTATACTGTTTCATATAATAAAAATACAACTGAAACTGTAACTAATATGCCAAGTTCGCAAACCAAAACTTGTGGGAAAACTTTAACTTTAAAGGCTACACTTCCAGCACGAACAGGATATTGTTTTCTTGGATGGAATACAAAAGCAAATGGAACAGGTACAAATTATGCTCGGAGTGCATCTTATACAGCTAATTCTGCAGTAACATTATATGCAAGATGGCAACTTAATCGTCCAATTGATATTTGCCCAGCTAGTTAAGTATAAAAAGCTTTAGAAGGGGCTTTTAAAAAAAATTTCAAAAACTAAATACAAATATTATTTGTAGATATGAAAAATAGATTATTAATAATCTATTTTTTATGATTGAGGAGTGTCAATATTCCATGAAAATGTCTCAAATTTTTTAAAACATTAACGGGAAAATATTCTTGTTTTTGTTTGTAATTTTATAACTTATTCTATTAATGTCAATAACAAGCTCGCTTCGCTCGTGCTTCGCATTATTGACATTAATATTCATAAGTTATTGTTATCTACTAACAAACAAGAATATCATCCTCAAGCATATATATGCTCTATATGTGCTTTTTCAATTTGTCTTTTAAAGGAAGCGGTTTTCCAAGGATGTGACATTGGGGGAACATATTTCTTCTTTTCTTTGATTATTTCAGGAATGGAATCAAATTCTTTTGAAAACCTTTCATTTCTTGATAACTCTTTTAATTCGTAAACATTATCATCAATTGCAACAACTAAATCATTATTAAAGGCTTTTATTACTAATACTTCTGTTTTAGGAAGAAAGCACTTTAGCTTTCCATTTAAATATGGTT
>JAAZCH010000015.1 GCA_012513395.1 Tissierellia bacterium | reverse complement strand
TAATTAGAAGTAAATTTATACATAAAAGTGAGGTGTGACATGAGAAGAAAGCTATTTATTATTTTGTTAATAATTGTTATGATCATGACAACACTCGTAGGTTGCACAAAGAAGAATGAAGCCGTTATAACTGCGAAAGAATGGGAAAAACAATATGGGAACGTTTACCAAACCTATATGAAAAACTCTGAAATGGTAGCTACCGCTTACGGCGGTTCAGTGCCAGTAAATTACTTAGAAAAATTCCCGTTTCTGAATACCCTTTATGATGGAAACGTTTTTAGTGCAGAGTACTTAAGAGCAAGGGGTCATACGTTTGGAATAGAAGACGTTATTAACACTGATAGACCTCAAGCGGGAGCGAGTTGTCTTGCGTGTAAGACTGCAGAATTTGTTACATTATTGGAAGAAAAGGGAGTGGAAGCTAACTCCATGCCTTTTGATGAAGTGGCAAGAATGGATATGGAAGCTATAAGCTGCTATGACTGTCATAAAAATGAGCCTGGTACGATAAATTTGACTAGAAAGCATTTGACTACAGCGATAGAAGGACAAGAACACCCAGATGGAAATTTAGTATGTGCCCAATGTCACGTGGAATACTATTTATCAAAGGATGCTCTGGAAGTAAAGTTGCCACTTGCCCATGGATTTCATCCTAAGGAAATGCTAGCTTATTATAACGAAATAGAATTTGCGGACTGGACTCATCCAAGAGCAGGATCTAATTTGCTAAAAGCTCAGCATCCAGAGTTTGAAACTTTACAAGGATCCATCCATAATAAAGCCGGCGCTACTTGTATTACTTGTCACATGCCTAGTACAGAAGTTGGTGGAGAAAATATTAAATCTCACCATTGGACTAGTCCTTTGATTGCTACTATGGATAAATCCTGTATGAAATGTCATGCTGGCGAAACTGAAGATGAATTGAGAGCTAGAGTTGAAGGACTTCAAGAGGGAATTCTTAACAAGACTAATGAATGTGGAGAGCAATTAGTAGTGTTAATTGAAACATTAGAGGCTGCTATTAATTCAGGAGCATCTGAGGAAAGTTTAAAAGCTGCCCAAGAACTTCATAGGGAAGCACAATTCTACTTTGACTTTGTTTTAGTAGAAAATAGCGAGGGATTCCATAATAATAAATTGGCCAATGAGCTTCTTGACGAGTCATTAAAACTTACAAATGAAGCAATAGCATTACTAAATTAAACACTAAAGCACTCACAAAAGTGAGTGCTTGATTTTTAGGAGGATAGATGAAGAAATTTATTTCATTTATAAGTTCCATGTTCTTTGGGATGGTGTGTCTGGGAATTATTGCCGCATTGGGAGTAATAGCAGCCAATATTCCCCAAGGACAGACTTTAGAATTTTATCAAATGAATTACTCTGGAATTTTCTATAAATTTATTAATATTTTGCAATTATATAAGGCTTATTCATCGCCTATTTTTTTATTTTTTGTAATATGTCTGACCTTAAATTTATCTTATTGTACCTTTAGAAGAAGTAAAAGCATAGTCAAAATTTTAAAAGGTGAAATGCATTACGAACCCAAGAATTTAGTTTTTTCTACAGAGGATGAAAATATTGCCAAAGAATTTATAAATGAGTTTAAAGGTAAAATTAAACAAAAGGAAAATGTGATTTCTATCAACACCAATAATTTTAGATTGATGGGTTCCTGGCTTACCCATGTGGGATTGTTGATAATTATTTTAGGTTTTAGTCTTGGAAATATTTTCGGGAAGGTTACATTCGTTCAGGGAGTAGTGGGGGATAAAATTGCCCTTCCTTTTGGGGATTCGGTTATGGAAATTACCGACTATGACATCGGCTATAGATCAGATTACTCCATTGCCTATTACAAGAGCGAATTGAAATTTGTAGACGGAAAGCATACTGAAAGTGGAGAAGTTTTGGTAAATGATCCTTATAGATATAAGGGTACTTCTATTTATCAGGTGGGGACAGGTTGGTCAGTGGAAATTAAACACGATACAAACAATTTAAGATTGTATCCTGGAGAAGGTGTTCACGATAGCTCTCATACTTATAGTATATACATGGAAGAACTTATTCCAGATTACGTTTACTTTGAAAATAAATCCCAATCCCTTACTCCATTTCTAAATAATCCCATGGTGCTTTATACTATTTACCAAGGTGAAACTCCAGTGGAAAGAGGTGCGATTCCCGTAGGAGAAGAATTTTTACTGGGAAATGACGAGATGGTATTTGCAGATCCTAAGCTATATACGAGATTACAAATTTCTAAAGCACCAGACAATATCCCAGCTCTTATTGGGGGAGCTATACTCATGATTGGACTTGGAATATCATTTTTCTATTCGCCAACTGTAATAGTTGCAAGAAAAAATGAAGATAGATGGGATATTTATGGGGAAAATAGATCTAATCCCTATATTATAGAAGAAAAAGTAAAACAGTTTGAGGAGGCAAGATAATGGATTTAAGCAGCTTAGAAAATATTATGTTCTCAGGAGCCTTTATACTATATGTGGCATCTATGTTTTTATATTTGTTAGACTTTTTAAGCTCCAAAGGCAGTCGAGGCATGACAGCTAGAAATGTCTTAGTAGTTGGTTTTGCAGCTCATACTATTGCTATTATAGCAAGAGGGATAACAGCAGAAAGAGCACCCCTTTCAAATCAATACGAATTTGCTACTGCATTCGCTTGGGGAATCGCTCTTATGTATTTAGTTTTTAGCAAAAAGTATAAATTAGAAGTTATGGGTACCTTTGTTACGCCTATAATCTTTTTAATATTAGGCTATGCTGCTATGTTGAATAAATCTATAAGACCATTGATGCCTGCACTCCAAAGCAATTGGCTAGTGTTTCATGTATCCTGTGCAATTATAAGCTATGGAGCATTTGCGGTCGCTTGTGGGCTTGGAATTATGTATCTTGCACAACCGAAATTGGAAGCAAAAGACAAATTCAAAGACAAACTTCCTGCACTGGGAGTTTTGGATATGATAACCTATAGAACTGTGGGATTCGGTTATTTTATGCTTACCCTAGTAATTATAACAGGAGCCATCTGGGCAGAAAGAGCCTGGGGAAGATATTGGGCTTGGGACCCAAAAGAAACTTGGTCCCTTATTACATGGATAATTTATTCCATCTATCTTCACTTAAGACTTATGAAAGGCTGGCGAGGAAAAAAAGCAGCAATATTCGTAGTTGTAGGATTCATATGTGTGATATTTACTTATATAGGAGTAAATACACTGTTACCTAGTATACATTCATATGTATAATAAAAAAACAAATTGATGATAGCATGCTTTTGTAACAAAAACAAAACAAAAGTATGCTATCATTATTTAAAGTAAAAATTTATTCGTGTGGGGGATGAGTATGAGAAAAATTATAATTGCCTCATGTCTGATTTTATCCATTGGAATATTAACTCCAATGAATGTCAAGGCAGAGTCTAATTTGACAGAAGTTAAAAATGTGGTGTATCTAGGTTTGAAAGACTACAATAAAGCCGAATTTAAAAACAAGGATAATTTCTTACACAAATTCAGCATCAATGGAACGGAACAAACTTACAAACTTTCAAAAGTGGGAAATTATGAATTACAAAATATTCTAGACGAAGGTTATGTGTACGATATAAAGTACGATGAAAAATTTTTAGTAACTGAAGCGATTCCATCTCAGCCTATAATCGTAGGAAAAGTTAACAGCTTTGTGGATAATTATGTAAATGTAAACGACGTGTATTTTGAATTGACAGATGAGACAGGCATCTATTCCATAACAAAATCTGTTGGAGGAGCTGAAGTTAATTCTGTGGAAATAAAAGCAGGAGATACTTTGAAGGTATATGGAGATTATCCTTATACTATATATTCTACTTTCGTCGGAAGTTCATATACAGCCCCAGTGAAGGGAACTCCAGGTGTCAGGACTATTAAGAACTTTTTACAAACTTCTTTGGAACCTGTGGGAACTGCATTATATATTTACGGGGGAGCCTGGAACTGGACAGATGATGGATCTAGCAAGGAAGCTAGAACTATAGGACTTTCTCAATCTTGGTTGGATTTTTTCCAGTCCAAAGACGCATCTTTTTCTTATAGGAATAATAAAAGTACGACTAAGAGCTATTATCCACACAAGACATATAATCAATACAATTACGCGGGGATAGATTGTTCCGGATATATTGGATGGGCAGTTTACAACACCATGAATACAGAAAATGGAAAATCAGGATTTGTAATTAGAGCAAATAATATGGCCAAATCTTATGCAGATGATTTCGGAATGGGAACTAGAACTAGGAAATTCACTCCTCACGACTTTAAGCCAGGGGATATCTTCTCCATGAAAGGACACGTTTGGACTGCACTGGGAGTATGTGAAGATGGAAGTGTAGTAATACTTCATTCTTCTCCTACCAATAGTAAAAAGGGAAGCTCAGGAGGCGGAGTACAAATTGGCGCCCTAGGAGCAAACTCCAATTGCCAAGCTATGAAACTAGCAAAAGCCTACATGGAAAAATATTATCCAGCATGGAGTGAAAGATACAATGTAACTTTTTATCCATACAGCAGATATACAGCCATGCCAAATGCAGCTCACGGAAAGTTTACATGGAATGACAATGGAACAGGTTTACTAGATCCAGATGGATACAGAAAAATGAGCGCAGAAGAAATCCTTAAAGATTTGTTTAATGAAAATATTACTGTAGCAAAGTAATATTGTAATTTCAACAATAGCTATTTTATTTACAACAGTTAGAGATATGCACGTAAAAATGGAAATTTCTAACGACGAATAAGAAAGTATCAACTTTAATGCCAAATAATTTATTTGGCATTTTTTGATTCTATATTTATTGTAAAAATTATGTAAATTGGTTATTGAATTACCACTAACGGGAATAAGAATAATATAAAATAGATATAGATTATTTTACAAATTTCTGTGAAAGGAAATCACAATGGAAAATAAAAACATAAAAAAATTTTTACTAGTATTAATGTTATTTATGATAATTGTACTATCAGGATGTGAAGGAATTGAAAAAGCTTATAAAGATACCTTTAACGAAGATACAAAAAATTTTAAACAAATGCCTTCAGAATACGAGGTTTTCTTAGAAATTAAAGAAAAAACTGGAATGGACTTTAATTATAAAGAACAGCAACTTATAATGGAAATCCTTGAGTCTTCTAATGATTATGTAAAATATTTGGAGATGGAAAATATGGATCGATTAATAATCGACACAAAAACTCAAATGAGAGATAAAAATCTTTTATCCCATAAAGAGGTGCTGAATAACGCACAAAATATGCTTCGAGAGATGCTCCCCGATGAGAATTTATTAATATATAGACGACATATGTTTTTTGAAGAAAATCGCATCAGAGTTCCCATCATAGATCCTAAAAATAGGGAAAATGCAGATTGGTATTATTATGAATTTTCAGATAATAAATGGCATAAGGATGAACCCATTAAGATATATGACGATACACCCCTTGTAGATCACTCCATCCCCTTTGATGAAATAAGTTTCCAAGATGTGAATAGAGTTTTTGAAATTCTAGAAGAAAAATCTAAGGATATAGAAGGAGCAGAGCCTATTACTAACATTACTCTTA
>JAAZCH010000098.1 GCA_012513395.1 Tissierellia bacterium | reverse complement strand
TACCATCACCTTGTCGCCATTTACAAAAATAAAATATTCTTTCTTTACCATTAAAAAAACCTCCTTAAATTTCTTTTTGTGTTTTGAAATTCAAGGAGGCTGGTGGAGCTCTTGCTTTATTCATTTGTTTTCACCTAATTTTGGGAATAAAAAAAGCCACGAAGTAATCCGTGGCCATTCCGTAATATTTAAGGCTAAACTCGCCTTATGATATTAGATTAAATTAGATGAAGTCCCATTACAGTAGCAACTAAGTTCCAAACTAGTGCCAAGTTTGTCCCAATATAGTCTCAATCAAGTCTCATAGGGTTGAGCCATTTCAGCTACCATGGGCAGTTCCTTTATAGCCTGTAATGCTTCTATGACATCTGGTAAGGCATATCCAAAAAGCATATTCCCGAAAGCTTCTGTCGCCTTATTTAGATATCTGAAATAGGTTGATCTACTCATACTGTGAACAGAAAGTAATTGTTCACAGGTTCTTGCTTCCTGCGTAAAGTATCTTCGTCTTAAAATTTCAGCATAAAGTTCTCCATCATTTGGATATCTGCTCAGTCTTTCTAAAGATAAGTCCATAAGTTCTAGTAAAGATAAGCTCACATTGATATCGATTAAGCTTTCTTCCAATTTTCTTACATCTACGGCAGTATCTACTTCTAGAAAACTTATGACTAAATCTTCTAAGTGTTGTCTTCTACTTGCATAAACTTCTTGGTCTTTCATTTGAATTCGATCTTGAACATGAAAGCTCACTTTCCTATAAAGTTTAAGAAGCAATTTTGCATTATGTTTATAAGATTCGTATGAATCTTTTATCTCTGTATTTTCTGTAATTCTTTTCAATTTTCCACCTCATAAATGCACCTTCAGTAAATTTTGATGGACATCACTAATCGTCCAACGAAGTCCTTGTCTTTTTCTGAAAGAGCCCTTGTAATTCTAAATCCGTTTTCTACTACTCTCCTATCCTTGATTACAATGTAATCATCCTTCTTATATTTTGCTTTTTTATCTATAAAAATGATGCTGTTGTTGGCGATATCATGAGGAAGCACACCATCTTCCTCACTTGCAATTGAACAAAAAACATCATCAGATAACATAAGTCCCGTAACGCCAACTAGTTCATCAAGAATCATTGGCTCATAATTTTTTCTTATAAATTCCGCCTTCAATGTATCCTCCTATTTTTATTTTCTTCTCTATATTTTGATTGACATAATATGACTTTTAAAGTAAAATGTAGACATTGAGTGACTTGTTTTATATTATATTAAGTCACTTAACGGCTTATGTCAATACCATTTTAAACATTTAAGACTTTTAATGGCATAAAGGAGGATATGAAATGAACTTCGCCCAACAATTAAAAGATTTAAGAAAAGAAAAAAACTTAACCCAAGAAGAATTGGCAAAAAAAACTGGCATCTCATTAAGAACAATTTCTAGATATGAACTTGGCGAGACGCTCCCTCGCACAAAAAAATATTATGAAAAAATTGCAAAAGCTCTTGAAGTAGATGATGATTATTTCCTATCTCAAGAAGCCAACTTTTTAATCAATGCTCGTAATGAATTTGGTTACAAGGGAGCAAAAGATGCTGAAGAACTTGTTAACCGCATGATTGGATTAATGGCTGGTGGAGAACTTCCTGATGACGATAAGGCCACAATACTTGATGCAATGCAGGAAGCTTTTTATATGGCCAAGCTAGAAAATAAGAAATACACACCTAAAAAATATAGGATCGAGGAAGAATAAAATTGTAAGGAGGGTCAGCTGTGAATCAAAAAAGAAGCT
>JAAZCH010000097.1 GCA_012513395.1 Tissierellia bacterium | reverse complement strand
GGCAATAAATGTCAAAAGGCTACTAAGTGGCATGGAAGAGGGCATGGAAATGGCCTAAAACTAGCCAAGATTTCTTGTTATCTTTTTTTGAAAGACTCTTTTTAGGAACTAAAGACTTTTTATGCCATCCTTCACTTTACGAATGTAGCTTTTGACACTATAACCAATATTTCGACTAAACCAAAAATATTTTTGTTAAGGGTATGTGAAACGCCCAATAGTTTTCAGATCCTCAATATATTTTTGAATATAGGTGTTTTCTGTAACACCAATTTTTTGTGGTTCGAAATTTTCAAATCAAGATATTTTCATGTATTTATTTTCTCTTTCTTTGAGGCAAAGGGTTTAAAACAATATTTTTATAGCACGGCTCTTTAATACAATGTTACATGTAAGGGTTTTTTACTATGGGATTATCTAAGTCATGAATTATAGAAATATTTTTAAAGGACATGGGATATTGCTTTTCTTTTTCAATCGTGCGGTCTACTATAACTGAAACTGTTAAGTCCGATACTATTGTAAAAACTTTGCCATAATAATCTTTCCATTCGACATGTATCTCGCCTTGAAGTTTTTTGATAAAATTGAAATCCTGAAAATCACTTTCAGTGGACATATTGTGTATCAGATTATACTTGAGTAAATTAAACCAATAATTTGTTATTAGTAACTTTTTGTTAGGATTTAAAAAGGCTCTTTTAATGTTTAATTCAAAGTCGCCTTTTTTATTATAATGATCCTTGTGAAACTCAATTTCCGGTACTGGCTCAAATCTTTTATCAGCATTGGTAAAAATTATTAGCTTTGCTGCTACATTATATACTGGTACTTTCCCTATATTGTGCAGGTATATTTCTCCAGAATCACCTCTTGGTTTATTTCGTAAATCTATCAATTTATGCTCATCATCACCTTCTGAATTTTCGCTCATATCTATATATTCTAATATAACGATGGGCATAGTAGATGCTTTCATTGCCATATTAGAAATATAATTTGCCTTAATAGATGCAAGTATAGCAATAAAGGCGAAATAATTTGACACATTGTTAGAAAGATGCTTGATTAATTTAGGAAAAGAGGTAGATATAAAATCATAAATAGGCATATTTGTTTCCTTTCAAATTAATAATTTCAATTCTATTTTTCTTTAGATAAGGCATATTTAATAAGTAAAACTTAGAAAAAATTGACCATAACAAAAGTTCATGTCCCACAAGCTTATATTCTAATTATAGTTATTTTCTGCTGTTTAGTCTATAAAACTATAATAAAGGACTTAAATCAGGAAAATACCCCATAGCCTCCTTCAGATCCTCTATGTCCTTATGAGTATAGGTGTTCTCTGTGACCCCACTTCCTGCATGGCCTATGATTCTTTTAACTGCTAACTGATTGGCTTTTGTCTTATTCATCTCAGTTGCAAAGGTATGGCGGCAGTCATGGGGGAGGTGGTCCATGTCTAACTCTTCCATTACCTTTTTAAACCTATACCTATACATACCAGAGGTTAGTTTTTCTTCAGTGAGTTTTCCATATTTATCGAATCTTTCAACAACCATAGCTTCGATATTTTTATGGAGAGGTATGACCCTATTTCTTCCAGCAGCAGTTTTAGATCCACCAATTAAATATCCATCATGGATTTCTAGACCCGCAAATAATTCATTTGATCTCATGCCAGTGTGAATCTGGATTAGTATTACATCAACATAGGGGATAGATTGGGCTTTAAAGAGTCTTTTAATCTCTTCTTGAGTAAAGGGTTTGTGCTTGGTAGATTTCTCCTTATTGCCTATAACAAGGCCCTGAGAATAGTCTTTAATAACCACATCATTGATAAGGGCATATTTATAGAGCATACCCATAAGGGCTCTCATTTTTGATTTACTGGAATAGGACAGGTCTATTTCATTAAGAACTGATTGAAGGTGGTAGTGCCTGAGGGATTCAAAAGTCATATCATGAAGGGGTTCCCACAATTTAAAAGCTGCCTCATAGCCATCTATACTTGATTCTCCTATAACCTGGTAGTGGTGTACTTGCCAAAGCTCTTTTAGTTCTTTTAAAGTGATACCTAGTTTATCTAGATTAATAAGTCCATAATTATATTCGACTAGCCTGGCCTCGGCTTCTTTTCTTGTAGCATAGTAGCCAAGATATTTTCTAACTTGTTTTTTTCCATTGGGGACATTAATATTTTTATCGGTTACTTTAACTGCCCAGGGTTTTCTTCTGTTTCCAGAAAGTTTAGTTATTGTTCCATATCCATTAGGTCTTCTCATTGTTTAAAACCCCTTTCTACTGTATAATTGGGGTACACAAAAGCAGCCTGTCGCAAGGTTAATTTGTGTACGGCCCCCAGTTACCGCTGGGGGCTACCCTTTAGTTAATTATCCTTTCTGAATCCAGTGGATTAGAAAGGATTATTTTTTTTGTGAAATCAAAAATGCAATATAATCTCTTACTTTTTCCTGTTCTTCTTCTGAGAGGTCATGGTCAGAGTGGGCAGCAATAGTCTGTGGAGTCTGTTTACTTGTAACTCCTAGTAGCTCATCGATTGTCATATCTAAAGCGTCAGCTATTTTTACAAGAATATCTACATCAGTCCTCTTGCTGTTCCTATTGATCATTGAGTATATAGTTGATGCTGGCACACCTATTTTTTTAGAGAGCTCATTAGCATTGGTTCCTTTTTCAGCTAGAATCTTAGCCAATTGTTTTCCAAATGACATCTTATCCTCCTTTAAATCCTAAACTCACTATAGCATTATTACGCAACCTTGTAAAGAAATATATTCAAATGAGCATAAATCATTGACAAGTTATTCAGATGCAAATATAATAAAAGAAAATAACGCAACAGCGTAGAAAGGGGTACGAATGGATTATTCGAATTTAAAAGATGAACTGGAGAGGAAGAATTTGTCTATAGAAGTTCTTTCTTACGTCCTAAATCTGCATCGAGAAACAGTTAATAAAAAACTAAATGGAGAAAGAGCTTTCTCGATAGCAGAAGCCTGCACCATCAGGGAGACCTTCTTTCCCGAAAAGACTATTGAGTATTTATTCTACAGAGAATTAGAAATGGAGAAGTAAAAATGAATTTAACAGTAAAGGAAGCAGCAAAAATTTTGGGTAAGTCAACAGATTTTGTGAAGATGGGAATTGAAACAGGAATCTTACCAATTGGGGTCTGTGTTGAGATGGGACGTAAGAACTATCACATCAGTAGAGAAGCTCTTGAAACATATATGAAATATGGGGCAAGACCTCTGATTATAGATAAGGAGTTCGAGGATCTATAAATTTACGAGTTGACATAGAGGTTTATTATTAATAACTAAGGCTTGGCTGCGAAGCTTAAGCAGGAAGGCTCTTAAGAATTTAAGAAGGAGGAAGGAGGCCAATGAGCAAATATTTTTATGATTCACCACCCATGTTAATTAATCCAGATATTGCCCTGGCTCTTGGGCTAAATGAAGCTGTAGTTATTCAACAAATGCAGTACTGGTTAAGCATCAATGAAGAGGCAGGTAGAAACTACTATGAGGGCCGCTACTGGACCTACAATAGCCTAAAAGACTGGCATGAAAATTACTTTTCTTTTTGGAGCTTTAGTACTGTACGTAGGACGATTCATAGGCTAGAAACATTAGGTGTTTTTATAACAGGGACCTTTAACTTTAGCAGTAGTGATAGAACAAAGTGGTATGCAATTGACCATGATGTTCTAGACAAACTAATCAGGGAACATAAGGAAGAAAACAAAGAAAAAGAAAAGAATGAATCAAAGGAAAAGCCATATCCCCAAAATGGTGAAATGGTCAAAAGTCCAAACTGGGCAGATGCATATGTCCATAATGAGCATATCTACAAACAAGCAGAGATTAACTATACAGAGACTAACTCTATCTATCCATCAGAAAAGTTTAGTTCTAGAGAGGAAGCTAGGAGCTATGTAGAAGGTTTGATTGGATATGATGGACTTATAAATATTTCTTCTGAGGTAAGTCCTTGGCTGGATAATCTTGTGGATTTAGTTGCAGAAGTATTCATGCATGAGGAGGGGAGGATAAAAATAGCTGGAAGAGATATGAAGATAAGCCTTGTCCAGGAGCAATTTAAAAGACTAAATCAGGATCATCTTATCTACTTAGTTGAGTCCTTGGAAAGAACAAAACCAGATGTGAAGAACATCAAATCCTATCTCTTAACATCCCTTTACAATGCACCGAATACTGCCTCATCTTTTTATAAGGCTAAGAATAATCAGGAAGAAATGAAGAAAGAAAAGGAGGAGCTAAAGAAATATAGGGATGAAAAAAATAGGAAATATAGGGGCCTGGGAATAAAATTATGACCAGAATAGTAGGGTGATATTCGGTGATACTAGCAGTGAAAAAGGGTGATATTTGGTGATAGTGAGATATTAAGTGATATTTGCAGGAAAATAGCTTGTTTTTCTTATCTTTTGGCCCCAGATAAGGCACCTATGAAATGTGGCTGTACCCTCCCTGATTGCTTGGCACTGCCAAGCTCACCAGCCCTTGGTGACAAATCCCTTATCCTGCTTTCTAATAAAGTAAAAAGAAAAGCAAAACTCAGATTGTTATGACTAAGAAAGGAGAAGCACAGTGGATATTAAGGTTAGAAAAATGGAACCAAGAGTGGTTAATAAGCTCAATGAATTAGCAATACTATACGGTATTAGCAGGGAAGAACTTCTAAGAAATGTCTTAAAGGATTATGTAGATGGGCGGCTACTGGAAGAAAATCCACTTCATAAAACACTTGAAGATTCTAAAATATTACTCATGGATGTAAAGGCAGTACTGCTTTCACTTGACAATAAATTGAGGAAGTTATGAAAAGGATTAGAGCTCTACTTACGGAAGAGGAACTGGAGTTTATAAAGGATAACTACAGGAAGAAGTCAGTAGGTCCAGAAGCAACCCCTACTAACTCAGAAATAAATGAATCCCTAAATGAGTATATGAGCGAGCTGAAGTCTATTAAAAACAACTTAGCCAATCTTGTGAATGAACTGGATTCAAAGGATAGAAACCTGGTTAAAGAAGAGGTCCTACATATTTCTTATCAGGTTAAAATAGTTAGGGCAGAGGAGGAATAAGTGGAACAGAAAGGAGAATATTTTATGGTTAATAATTCTTACAAGATAACAAAGGAGCAACACGAATTTCTTTCAAATAGGGGTAATGCATCTGCCTATTTGAGGGAACTGATTGATCGAGAGATGGGAAAAGAGAGCAATAAAGAAAACAATGGTAGCTCATTGGAGTCACTAGTAGAGGCTATAAACTTCAAAACAGCTGTAATGATAGTAATGCTTAACGAGATCGTTAAGGCCAATCCTGAACTAAATAAGGCTCATTGGATGGATGTAGATCTAAGCTATGAAGGTAACTGGTCAAAGGTGTTTAAAGAGGCAACAGATTACTATATGAAAAAGTTTATAGATAAACGATAATGATATTGAAATAGACTTGTAATTCTATTATTGGCAACCCAAAGAAAATCAAATTAAACAACAAGTTTTTACTCACAGAATTCTTGAGAATATGATATGGTAATTATAATTAAACAAATCACCCAATTACTATAAATCGTATTTAAAAAATGTGTTGATTAGCTTTTTTTGCAGCTGCTTAGCATTGATTCTAGAATCACTTTTTGACCATTTGTTGATATTAATCAAAAGTAGTATAGATCTTTTGAAAACTAGTTTTATTTAAATTGCTTGGACTTGTTCATATAAATTGTTATTTGAATACTTCCCAATGGCTTTAAGAATGAGATGATAGTGGTGTTAGATTATTCAAATAGGAGGGGCAAATATGTGCATAAAAAAATGGAGATATAGAGTTGTAGATAGTACTGGTATAAAAAAAAGATATAACCGGAAGAAGCTCAGAGTTATTCCAGACGAAGAATTTTATAAAGAAAGAGAGATTGTTAGACAGGCATATCTTAAGGGACATCCGGATGCACAGCGCATTTTATTCTTTTTTGATGAAATTGAAGTAGACAGATTAAATGAACAATATAAAAAAGAAAATCCAAATGCTAAACCGAGGTCAGGTCGTGAGCATGGGTGGTATTTACCTAATGATGATTAAATTATAACAATACTTTTTTGTTTTTTTAGCTTGTATTTTGCAATTAAGTAGCACTAGAGAAATTAAAATACTCATCTGAACCATATTGCAGACTGTTTTTTAAAATACTCAGTTATGTGTTTATATTAGGACAAAATTATGGCTAGTAATAAAGAGGAGAATGGATTAATGATTACAAGTGAAGAAATCAAACGTAGGCTCTGGGAAGGGGCTAATGAACTAAGAGGTTCCATGGATGCCAGCAGGTATAAGGACTACATGCTTGGTCTTATGTTCTATAAATTCTTATCTGATAAAACCCTAGAGGCCTTTAAAGTTCTATCTGGGAGTAAGTCTACTATTACTGATGATTTGCTAGAAGAATATGGGTTTGGTAGCGAAGAACTTGGAGCTGATCTTGACCAGGGCTTCCTTAATTATCAAGGCTACTATGTTGAACCTGAGCACCTCTACCAGGTTTGGGTTAGGGATATAAATGAAGGCAGCTTTGAACTCCAGAAGGTTTCTGATGGGCTTAATAACTTTGAAAGAACCATTAGCTCTACTAGCTCCGGTGGAGACTTTAAGGGCCTTTTTGCCTCTAATGCCATTGACTTAAACGATACAGCTCTAGGCTCAAACCTAAATGAAAGAAGTAAGAATGTCCAGGCCTTAATAATGCTCTTTGCTGATCTTGACATGGTAGCTCTTCAAAAATCTGATGCTTTAGGAGACGCCTATGAATACTTAATAGGCCAATTTGCCATGGAGTCAGGTAAGAAGGCCGGAGAGTTCTATACCCCAAGACAAGTCAGTGAGGTAATGGCTCAAATAGTAGCAAGGTCCTCTGAAATAACTTCTGTCT
>JAAZCH010000096.1 GCA_012513395.1 Tissierellia bacterium | reverse complement strand
TTTCTACCAACAGCTTCTTCCTGATTTCTTAACATATCGTACAAGTCTTGAAGTATTGGCATATTCTCTGGTTTCGGGTCAGCAAAATAGCCCTCATAGATTTTAGGTAAACACCTATCTATAACGGACTTTTCTGCGGCCGTTAAGCCACTTCCTCCAACAACCAGCTCTAAAAGAGACATGATAAAGTTCGCCTTATCCTTCAATGGGGCATCACCATCGCCATAGTTCATATTGATATCTAAAGGGTTGAGATAATCTTTCGATTTTGATGAAATCTTAATCACTTCACCATTAAATTGTTCTACTAGATTGCCATACTCTCCTTCTGGGTCACAGATAATCACATCATCATCGGTCACTAAAATTGCATTGGCCATCTCTCTTTTAGCAGAGAAGGACTTACCTGACCCAGGTGTACCTAATATCAGGCCATTTGGGTTCTTTAATAGTTTTCTGTCTGCCATTATCAAGTTGTGACTAAGGGCGTTTAAACCATAGTACAAGCTATTTTTAGAATCGATGAATAGCTCTTCTGTTGTAAAGGGAATAAATACGGCCGTTGAAGAACTCATAAGATACCTATCAATTTCAATTTGATTAACCCCTAGTGGAAGTACACTTACTAGCCCTCGCTCTTGTTGGTAGTCCAATCTCTTTAATTTGCAGTTATGTTTATTAGCTATTGAACTGATTTGAGCAATGGTTGTATCTAATTTTTGAATTGTCCTTGCAAAGTTCATATAGACAATGGTTACTAGAAATAACCTTTCGTCTCTTGTCTGCAGATCTTTTAGTAGTATTTTTGCTTCTTCACCATAGGTAATTAAGTCTGATGGCAAAATATCCATATCATATCCACTTCGAACCGCTTTTTTGTTTTCTTCAATACGCATTTTATCGATATCGGTATTGATCCTTTTTACCATTTTAATTGCTTCAGACTGGTCGATAGCTTGAATGTGAAATGAGATGTTGATGTTATCCTCAATATCTAAAAATTCAGCCAACATTCGGTCTGACAGCTCGCTGGCAAGAATCTGAAAATGGTTTATAGCCCCTATATATCTACCAAACTTAAAATACTTACTAGGGGCAAAGTTAAATTCATCTGGCGTGATATGGCTTTTTGTTGATTCCCTCGCTTTTAAATCTTTATACGAAAAATCAAACTTCTTGTCAGGATTAAGCATATTGTGGAGTAGCTTAAGCCTTTCCTCACCATTAAGCGATTCCGCTCTTACACCCATACTCTTAAAATTAGATAAAATATCTATTTCTAGTCTTCCTAGCATGGCCGTGGCTTGTTCAAGTTTATCTGCTTCTACTGTAAAGGTAATATACTTTGATTTCTTTAATCCGTTATTTCCCTTAGCCAGTTGTGATTTTAGCATTGTCCTAAATTCAAGCCTTATTTCATCATAATCATCTCCCTTGTCTGGAATCTTAATGGCATCTTCCATTTCTTGGTTTCTACCTAATTGATTTACATAAGAGAATTGAATAGACACACTGGGATCAAAGGAATTTAAAAAG
>JAAZCH010000445.1 GCA_012513395.1 Tissierellia bacterium | reverse complement strand
CCTTCATTTGCAGGATCTATATCCAGAAAAGTAATAGTCTTTTCTGTCTCATCAACAACATAAGCGTCTTGCTTATGATTAGCTATATCGCAAAACAAACACATATTGTAACCTCCTCATCGACAGTTATACAGAAAGATATTTTCTGATTTATCACTGTGACAATACTTCTATAGTTACACCCCGGCTCGTAACATCCACACTACCGTCTCCACATGGAACGATGGGCTCAGATTGATAACTTGGGCGAAAATTGGCTTTACCCCGTCGACGGGAACAAGTCAATGTCACATTTTTGAGTTTACTCCGTCCACGGAAATAAGTCGAAGCGTTTTACCTGTTCGAGGGAATAAGTCAGTAATTTTCTGGCACCCTCAGTCAAATCCTCAAAGTCTACTTATAGTCTGCTTTTAAAGTCTACTTTGTAAGCCAATATCCATCCTTTTTCGATCCTGTACGCTCTAGTAAACCCAGAGTTTGAAGTCTTAATGCAATCTTTTTTACCCCCGCTAGGCTTAACCGCGTTTCTTCCGCCACTATCTGCAGGGACGCCTTGGGGTTCATTTTCAGATAATCATATACATTCTTCTGATTGTCCGTTAGCTGTGTTTTCGTGACTTCCTTATATTTTCTTGCCAATACAGCATCCGGTTCGTATGCAAACTTGATGGTAACTTTCAGGATGCCGTCGTCAAATGTGAATGCCTCTTTCCCATAATCAGATACGATAATAGGTACGCCGTGTCCACTTTGTTCTGCGAGACCGGTTGCCATGAATATTGTTAATAAGCTTCGATTCACGGGACGGCTCGTGCCCTGATAGAATCCTTCTTTGGAAAGACCATATGGCAAGCCGCCATAGGAGACAATCTCGATTCTGTCATCGAAAATATAAATGGACGGAGGAATCTTCTCCCCCCAGCTATTATGTAAGCAAGCATTGATCCAGGCCTCGCGAAATGACTCGTATTCGAAAAGGGGCGTCTCTTTTCGAATGCCTTCGGAAAGATCGACTCTTGTCGTATTTATGATTTTGAAGTGCTCGAGAACCTCACCAACTGTCAGGAGCAGACATTGACCGCCAACCTCAGTTCTTTCCAGCATGGTTGTTTTGTCCGTTCCGGAAAATCGAACCACTTTTATCATCATTTCGTTCTGATCTGATAAAAGATACGCCATCAGGTTGAATTTACCAGACGCATTTTCGAGATTATAGCTTTGAAAAAAAGCGGACGTATCTCGGGCGTGAATGGAGTGATCCGACATAAAACCAGTCAATTGCATAAATGTTAGTTCTTGAACATCAGAAGAAATTTGTTTGATCAAATCTGCCTCGCTCGACGTCAGCATTTTTCGAAGAATGTCATTCGATACTTGCTCGTCAGCAGAAACATTTCTAACATAAAATCGGCCATCACATGAGTATGGTATATCCGAACCATTCGCATGAACTCTGATATAAGTATTTCCAAATTCGTCAGCAAGCTCATTGATGTCTGTTAATATCTTAGGATCGATGAGGTCGCTGATTCGATTGCGAACATCAAGGAGCGTCTTCTTTCCAATCATTAATCCCTTCACCGTTCCATCGTCATCAACGCCAAAGAAAACGGTTCCATAACCATTCCTATTCAGCATGGCAGCTAGTGATTTTAGCCCCTTATCCAGTTGTGACAAGCTGAGTTTAAACTCTTGCGTCTCGTTCTCCATGCCCAGATTCATACTTCACCTCCAAGGGATTAGTATTGGTCTGTTAACTAAAAACTAAAAATGAGACTTGAAACGCCTCTGGTACAATGGTTTCATCACAACCCCATTACCTCCCAGAAAGGACGGATCAAGTCTCATGAAGATTGTACCATCAAACGTAGTGTGTCCGCGATG
>JAAZCH010000095.1 GCA_012513395.1 Tissierellia bacterium | reverse complement strand
TTCCTGTTCGAGCTTGTGGAGAAAAGGAACGAGATCAAGCCAACTGTCTTCTGCTCGCAGTTCAATCCAAAGGACTGGTATGTTAGGCTGGGAGAATCAACGAAGAGCGAAAGCTTGCTCAACAGGATACTTTCAGGACTGCGCCGGCTGGACTGCGGCGAATTCAACATGCGCGAGTATTATTCCAAATCGAAGATGAAGATTTAGGTGGTGCTCAATTAGATTCCGGCACCGGTGCCATTCAGTATTACACCGGTGCTTTTACAAGCGAATATTCAGTGAAATGGAAAGCCTGCAGCTTTTAATCTTTTCCTGTTTCTATTTTCTTGGCGTTGATAGCTTTCATTTTTCATCAGTTCTAATAAAAGATTTTCAAATTTACTATCTGGACTCATTTGCCTTATTACTTCAGTGTAAGAAGCAAAAGTGGGAATTTTTAAAATTTTAGCATACAAATGAATTTGATCTTCAATACTGTTTAACGACATTTTGCACTCCTGTTTTTTGTAACCAGCTCATCATACTTGCTCAAATTGACAGAATCTACTTCAATTTGATGGAGAATAATTGGAAAATTTGCTTGAGTAATATTATTTTGCCAAACATTCTGCCAACCATGTTCTGCACATTCCCAAAGAAGATTCATGAGCTCCTTATGACTCGATGTATTCTTTTTTAACCAATTTAGAAATTCGGGTGGTAGATTTTGTACAACTGGAGCTGCATTAAAAACAGCTCTTTTCCTTGTTTCTAATATGGGAAGATAGTGTTCTAATGAATAAATTGAACAATGTTTTTTTAAACAACGATTATGAGTACCAATTACTTTACCTTGAAAATAGATTTCAATAGTTTCTGCAAAACCTTTAACACTTACATTACTACCGCAATAGTTTGTCGGAACTGAATAGTCGTTAGAGTCAAAACGTACAGTGGAATAGGTGCTAACTCTAACATTTGAACATTTAGCTGTCTCAAATTTGTATCCTGGTAAAACTCTTAATTGCTCTTTTTCTTCTTTGAACATTTCACCTACAGAAGCTTTTTTGCCTCTGATTTGGTGAGAACGATAACCTAAACATCGGTTTTCAAGTAGTTGATTTAATTCATCTAAGGTCTCGACTTTTGGGATAGGTACTAAAATATTTCGTCTGGACCAACCTACTAATCCTTCAACAAGACCTTTCTCGTGTCCTTGTGCTGGATTGCAAAACAAAGCTTCAAATCCATAGTGAGCTGATAATGCTGTATAGCCAGCTTGTTTTTTAGCATTGATTCCAAAACCTTCTTTTACTGCTACTTTACCATTATCAAATATTACTTTTTCAGGAACACCACCTAAAAAGTTAAAGGTTCGTACCAACGCTTCTAAAAAGCTTTCTTGGTTTTGACGTCGATAAGCAAGTACTATTGGAGTACAACTAAAACAGAGCCTAGCACAAAACAAATTTACAGTTATTCTTTCTCCCTTCAAACAGATTTTCGCTGAACCCCAATCTATTTGTATGGCTTCTCCAGGTGAAAAGATTAATGGTACAAAAACTTTTACCTTTGATCCTTTCATTTCTTTTATTTTGGCTCTTATGGTAGATTCCCCACCATTAAAACCTTTTTCAACTACTAAACGGTCGTAGATACGCTTAGCAGTATGGTATTGCTTTTTAATGTGTTCTTTTTCATCTTCATCAAGGCATTCTTGAATGAAAATTATTACTTCTTTTGTTAGGACTGTGGTTTCCCGTTCTGGAACTTTTCGTTCCCACGGAACTCTGGAACCTTCGCAATATTTGGATACAGTATTACGAGATATTTTTAACTTTTTTGCTATTTGTCTTTGACTTTTACCAGACAAGTACATTTGACGAATTTGTTTGTAATCTTCCACTGTTATTATCACTCCGTTCACCTCTAACTCATTTTAGTAAGTTAGATTATACTACAAGTGGCTCACTTTCAGACTAGCGTTGGAGCTGAAAATGGCTCAGATTCAGATTAGCATTTATAAAGAAATTAATGTATTCTTGTTTATGAGGTTTTAAAGTTATATTATCTAAGTAAAATTTACCTGAACAAATTAACCGTATTATTTTATCTACTTTATATGGAGTAATAGTTTTATCTTTCTTTACGATCACTTGCAATTCTTACAATTTCTTTAAATACTTGTATTTCATCATCGGTTGATAAATTTGATAAATTTAAAGCAGTTAATACGTCTTAAATATGAACATCAGGTTTAGAGTAAAAAGTATTTTTCTAAATCTTCTGTTTTTATATCATTAGGCGATATCTCATAAAGATATTTTAAAGAAAAATTATAAAAAAGTTGGCTCAATCATAAATTCTGTGTGATTCTTTCAGCCACAGGGTTTCTTACATAGTCTTTCCTACTGGCATCAAAGAGCTTGAGGAAGAAATAATCATCATCAGGGTAACCATAGCCCTGTCTTCTGAGAGTTTTTATTCG
>JAAZCH010000002.1 GCA_012513395.1 Tissierellia bacterium | reverse complement strand
TTCCTCCCAATCCTATAATCGAGACCTCAAAATTCGTTTTTCCAAGTCTTCTGGTTCTCACATTTTCACCTACTAAAAATTGTCACGATTGTGGTGTGCTTCCTACTATATATATTAACTGATGTTTTGAAGTTTTACAACTAAGTTTTCAAATTTATTTTTTAATATTTTATTTAGATGCTTTTATGATTACTATAAATCTAATTTTAGTAGTAGATTTAAGTTGAAAATAGAATATAAAAAAGATTTTTATAATTTTAGAGTAAATTACAAAGCCAGCAACTGAGTTTTACAGCAACTGGCTTTAAAATATTTTTGGTTTATGAATTTTTGTTAATAAATTCAATTAAGAAATTTCTACTTTTTTAGAATTTCCTCTTACGTCAACTTCGATGACCCTCTCAATCTTTTCTCCTCTGTGAGCGTATATATAATCCGTTAAGTTTGCAACGCTACAAGAGTGATTAGGTATTATCTGAATCCTATCACTGACTTCAAATGCTTTTTCATCAGCCTTCATTTTGCCAACCTCTTCAGATAAACTTTCGATAATTACACCTTCATGACCCACTACTTTACCATGTCCTACTATTGATGCGTTGCCATGCGCTCCCTTATCAAGTCCTAAACATTTTGCACCAGCATCAGTAATAAATTCGCCATCCCTAGGGTTTGAAAGGACCGAAGCTAGGACTCTCAATGCACAATCCTCTTCAGTAGCTACGCCAAGAGACATCTGAATAGCATCTAAGAATATATAGTTTCCTGGGTGGAAAACTCCTATAGAATCAGACTTTACCGCTTCTAAAAATGTAGGAGTAGATCCCGAAGTCAATAACTCATATTCAATTCCATTTTTTTCTAACTCGTTTTTCACAAAAGTTATAGTATTTATTTCATCTTCTACATATTTTTGAACTTCCGAGTGTTTTGTCGCTGAATACACATGTCCTGGATGAGTCGAAATTCCAACGAACTTTATTCCATCATAAGAATTTGCTTTTTTTACAAATTCTACTATTTTTTCTTTAGGAATCCCAAATCTATGAAGTCCAGAATCTACAATAGCTGTATAGTTAATAACAACTCCCGCAGCTTTTGCTTGATTGCTAATTAGTTCAGCTGCTTTTATATCATCGATTCTAATTATAAAATTATTGTTTTTTGTTAATTCTATTACTCTATCTATTGCATGACTATCAGATACAGGATAAGCGTACATGATTGAATCAAATCCAATTTCTGATGCAGCTTCGCATTCATCTAAAGTTCCACACAAAACTCCTTTGGCACCGGCATCCTTTTGTATTTTTAAAATTTCTTTTGACTTATGTGTTTTTACCATTGGCCAAATTTCTTTTCCATTATTCTTTGCAAGATCATGAAATCTTTTTATATTGTTTTCAAAACTATCCAAATCTAATATTACAGATGGAGTTGGTAAATCTTTTAAATACATTTAATCCTCCTATTAAACCAATAACATTTTTAATACAAATACAATTGCTAAGCCAACTAAAGACTGAGCCACTGAAATTATAGGGAAAGTTTTATATCCCGTTGCTGTATCCATATCAAAAGCTGATGTTGCTACCCAGAAAAAGTCATCATTTGCATGAAATATCATTGTTCCTCCAGAAGCACAAGCTAACATAGCAATTACTCTTCCCCAAACAGAACCCATTCCTAATGGATCTAACAGTGGTGCAAGCATACTAGCAGCAGTAACCATTGCTACAGTTCCTGATCCTATTGATGTTCTAAATATTGCACCTATGATAAATGGCGCAAGAATTCCTATATCTATGCCAGTGAAAGCATTTATTAAAATATCTTGAAGTTCTGAGGCTCTCAATACTCCACCAAAAGCACCCCCAGCTCCTACTATTAGTACAATTTGACCAGCTGTTTTAAGAGCTTCTCCAAATTCTCCATCAAATCCATAAACAGTTTTATCATTTGGATATATTGTAAAGTATCCAAATAGCGCAATAATCATACCAATCAATAATGCTATCATTGGTTCTCCAATAAAGTTTATTATACCAGTTAGTACATTTCCACTTCCATCAGCTGCAAGCATATCCGAAAATGTTTTAGATAACATTAATATTATAGGTAATACTATTGGCGCGAAAGACATAAACGGAGAAGGTAACTTTTGATTAGAATCGAACTCTATAATGTCTTCTGGCAGATAATAATACTTTTTACCAAAATAGTCGCCTATAAAGTGAGCTATTAACATAACTGGTATTGACACTAATGCACCAAAACCAATTACTTTACCTAGGTCGGCACCCAAGATTCCTGCTACAGCCAAAGGACCTGGTGTTGGAGGCACAAACATGTGCGTCGCATGTAATCCCATGGTTAAAGATATTGCCATAGCTGTCATAGAGATTTTCGTATCTTTTGACATCCTTTTTGCAATTGGAGCTAAAAGCACAACTGCAGCATCGCAAAATACTGGTATCGAGACAAAATAACCAGTAATCGCTAACCCAAGAGAAGCATGCTTCTTTCCAGTTATTCTGAGAATACTTTGCGCCATTGTTTCTACAGCTCCACTTTTTTCTAGTAATGAGCCAGTAACAGTACCAATTGCTATTACGATACCTATACCTGCAATAGTACCACCCATACCATCAGCAAAAACTGATAGTACTTGAGTCATTTCCATTCCCGAAACTAATCCAAATGTAAATCCTGCAGCTACAAGTGCAAAGAAAGGATGAACTTTTAGTCTAATCGTTCCAAAAATAAGTACAAATAGCGATACTAATAATGCAATAATTGTCAAAGTTGATGTATCCATTATCCACCTCTTATAAATATGTTCTTAAATATTCTTCCATAATTTCATCTGGAACTAGTTTTCCACCTGTTGCCCAACATACATGATTAATTTTAGAGCAATCTTCTAGAAGATTATTATCTATTAGATATTGTTTTGAAGCCTCGTAAATAAATAATTTCTCTGGTCCTTCAAAAGCAGCGCATGAAGATGGTTCAATTCTAATTCCCTCTGATTCATCAAGCATTCTCATGAAATTAAATAGTTCTTTATCTTCTATAGTAAAAATACCGCTCAATAAAGTATCCATAATTGATCCAACAAATCCAGAAGGGGTTCCAACCGCTAAACCATCTGCCTCTGTTTTTCCATCAATACCAAAATCTTGGACACTTACTTTTTCATTTAATCCAGTAGCCATTCCAACTAGCATAGCTGGAGCATGAGTTGGTTCGATAAAAAAGATGTGCGCACTATCGCCAAAAATCTTTTTAATTCCAAAACTAACCCCTCCTGGAGATCCTCCGACCCCGCACGGAATATAAAATACTATTGGATTTTCTTCATTAACTATAATTTCTTGCTCTTCTAATTGTTTTTTCAACCTAAGCGCCGCAACTGCATAGCCCATAAATAATGTTATTGAGTTTTCATCATCAACGAAATAGCTAGTAGGGTCCATATCTGATTGTTTTCTTCCTTCTTCTACAGCCGTGGTAAAGTCGCCATCGTATTCTACTACCTTAGCACCTTTAGAACGAAGCAAATCTTTCTTCCATTGCTTAGCGTCAGAAGACATATGTACAACTACATTAAACCCTAATGTCGCTGAAGTTATTCCTATAGATAGTCCTAAATTACCTGTGGATCCAACTTGAATAGTATGCTTAGAGAAAAACTCTCTATTTTTTTCATTTGATAATTCACTATAATCATCTTCAAGAGTGATAAGACCATTTTCAAGCGCTAATTTTTCTGCATAATACAATACTTCATAAATTCCACCACGAGCCTTGATTGATCCCGCTACCGCTAAATGAGAATCCATTTTCAAATATAAATTTCCACAAAATTCTGAATCTTCTTTAATTTTTTCTTCCATATTTGGTATTTTTTTCAAAGGAGATTCAATTATTCCATTAGTTTCTCTAGTATCTGAGAAGTACTTCATCAATAATGGAGCAAATCTTTTTAATCTTTCATCAGCTTCTTCAATATCTTCCATTCCAAACTCAATTTTTCCCCACGCTTCTGAATCATTTTTCTTATTGGGATTGATCCATACAGTAGGTTTAAGTTTCGCGACGTCATCTAACACTGGCACTTTCTTAATCCACATATCCTTATCCATCGTTTCTGACCTCCTTATTTTATTAATGAAAGTGTAATATATTTTCAACAAAAAGTCAATTGTATTTAATTATAAAGGACAATCCTTATTTGTATTTTGGCTAATATACTACTCCACGTCGAAATATATCACGCTTTTTATAATTTGGCATTTAATTTAACACCTTTGAATCATTAATACAATTTAACTTTTTAATCTGAAGTATCTTTCATTTAAGAGTGAATATTGTGGTATAATATTTAACATGAAAGGGTGATTAACATAGATTCTTATTTATTAGGGCAACGAATAAAGGAAATTCGTTTAGATAAAAATATGTCTATAAAGGAATTAGCAGAAAGTATTGACGTAACATCTTCTCTATTGAGTCAAATTGAAAGGGGTTTAGCAAATCCTTCTCTTAATACTTTAAGGAATTTGGCAGATAGTTTAAATATACCAATGTTTAGTCTTTTTGTTCATGAAAACACAAATGAGAACAATGCAGTAATTGTGAGAAAAGATCAAAGAATAAGAATCCTTGCAGGAACAACAAATTCAAATGATATAGAATTAGGATATGACCTATTGAGTCCAGACTTAAAAGGTTCAATACAAATGTGTGAAATGGTACTAGGACCAAAGATGACCAATTCAGAAACGCCTAATGCTCACAATGGAGAAGAAGTAGCAGTATGTATAGAGGGAACAATTGAACTTATTCTCAATAATAAAGCGTTTATTCTTGAAGAAGGGGATAGTGTAAGAATCGAAAAAGGGGCTTTCCATAAATGGAATAACCCCTCGGATAAAAGATGCGTTTTAATTTTTTCAATAACACCACCTATTTTTTGATATTTCAATAAGGCATTGTAGTTAAATTAAACCTCTAAATCTTTTTGGATTTAGAGGTTTAATTTAATGTCTATTTTTTTATAAGTTTATCCTAATCAATTAAGTAGTCTTGCATAGCCACGGCTTTTCCGTCTTTTATATAAACTCTTGGGACTCGTCTTCCTACTGTGGAGTGGATGTCGATGTTTCCTGTGTTTAAAAGCGCTGCTAGTTCTGCAGTTGTCGGAGCATTTTCCACATGTCCAAATAGGAT
>JAAZCH010000094.1 GCA_012513395.1 Tissierellia bacterium | reverse complement strand
TATAGTATCTCCATCTCTAATTACTTCCACTATAACATCTCCCATAAACCCTTCCCCAACGCCAGTAAGGGTTTCTGCAGTATCTGTTATTTCCACATCTCTAGGTGCATCTGGTCCAATAACTTTTTCTTCATTACATCCGATTAGTGCTATAGTTAATACTACCATAAGAATAATATTGAAATTCTTTTCACCATTTTTGCCCTCCTAAGTTTATTATAGTGTGTATAAAAATTATATCATTATAATGATTTCTATACAATAGAAACGAATATATTAAATGTAATTTATATCTTTTTCTTTCAATATTTAAGTACTATTTATAATTTACCTACTTTTTAAACAAAACAGTAAAATTTAGTAAATATTTTACAAAATTATCTTTAATTAGTAATAAACTGTTTAAAGTTATAATTGATAAGGTAAATATAGAATAGTAAAAAATAAAACTTTTTTAAGGAGATAATAATGGAAAAAACAAAATTATTAATTGTATACTATAGTATGACAGGTCACAATTTTCAAATGGCAAGATGGGCTATGGATGAAGCAGAAAAAAATGGCGCAGAAGTTAGACTAAGAAAAGTTAAGGAATTAATGGATACCTCAAATCCTAACCCAGGTTGGGCTAAGTATTTAGAAGAATCTAAGGATGTAGAAGAAGCTACTAGTGATGATATTATATGGGCAGATGCAATTTTATTCTCTGCACCTACTAGATTTGGAAATATAGCAGCACAAATGAAATATTTTATAGATTCACAAGGTGGAATTTGGGGCGAAGGTAAAACTGTAAATAAAGCAGTTTCAGCTATGACTTCAGCTCAAAATGTCAATGGTGGACAAGAAATGACTATTCAAACCATCTACTATTCTATGATGCACTGGGGAGCTATAATAGTACCAACTGGATACACAGATGACAGCATATTCGCTGCAGGAGGAAATCCATATGGAACTTCTGGAACTGCAACGAGAGAAGGTTTTAACAACGACTTAGAAGGAGCAGTTAGACATCAAGCTAAGAGATTGTTAGATGTGGCAGGTAAACTTAAATAAGATAAAGTAATTTAGCCAGAATATTTTCTGGCTATTTTTATTGTGTGAAATTAAGTTTCATAATCAAGTTATGAACCAAATATTGAGTTAAATTGTCCTTGTGATATAATAATAAGGAAATCTTGGCGGGAGAGTATATGAAAAAAGCTACAATTATTTTTAATCCAATTGCAGGAAAAGGTAAAACAAAAGAATTAACTAAATACTTAGAAGAAAGACTATTAGAAGAATTTGATAGTGTGGAAATTCTTGCAACTAAAAAACCGAAAGATGCAATAGTTTTTGCAACAAATGCATGCTTAAACGGCATTCATTCCATATTTGCAATTGGAGGCGACGGTACTATTAATGAAGTCGTTCAAGGAATTATGGATTCCTCTTGTGAAAAAAAACCAATATTAGGTACTATACCAGGAGGAACTTTTAATGGTGTTTCTAGAATAATGGAATTTTCACAAAATCCTAGAGCAGCTATTGATAATATAGATTTTAATAAAACTGAATTTATTGATATTGGAAGGTCTAATAATGAAACCTTCAATATGATTTATTCTATTGGAGATGTCCCTGAGTCCTTACATAACACTCCCTCTGAAGAGAAATCAGCTTTTTCTGTTTTTGCATATGCTATTAATATAGCAAGAGATGCAGTAAAAAATACTCATTATCACATGAATATTTCTGTAAATGATTTAAATATTGAAGGAGACTATAGTCATGTTGTAGTTATGCTTTCAACAGCTTTATCAAAACTTACATTAATAAATAAAGGTGTTCAAAAAAATGATGGTTATTTGCATTTGTTTATTTTAAAGGAATCCAGTTTATTTGAAAAAATCGCAATACTTCCTGATTTAATTGGGGGAAAC
>JAAZCH010000093.1 GCA_012513395.1 Tissierellia bacterium | reverse complement strand
TATAGTATCTCCATCTCTAATTACTTCCACTATAACATCTCCCATAAACCCTTCCCCAACGCCAGTAAGGGTTTCTGCAGTATCTGTTATTTCCACATCTCTAGGTGCATCTGGTCCAATAACTTTTTCTTCATTACATCCAATTAATGCAATAGTTAATACTAAGCATAAGAATAATATTGAAATTCTTTTCACCATTTTGCCCTTTTTAGTTTATTATAGTGTGTATAAAAATTATATCATTATAATGATTCCCATACAATAGAAACGAATATATTAAATGTAATTTATATCTTTTTCTTTCAATATTTAAGTACTATTTATAATATAACTACTTTTTAAACAAAACGGTAAAATTTAGTAAATATTTTACAAAATTATCTTTAATTAGTAATAAACTGTTTAAAGTTATAATTGATTAGGTAAATATAGAATAGTAAAAAAATAAAACTTTTTTAAGGAGATAATAATGGAAAAAACAAAATTATTAATTGTATACTATAGTATGACAGGTCACAATTTTCAAATGGCAAAATGGGCTATGGATGAAGCAGAAAAAAATGGCGCAGAAGTTAGACTAAGAAAAGTTAAAGAATTAATGGATACTTCAAATCCCAATCCAGGCTGGGCTAAATATTTAGAAGAATCCAAGGATGTTGAAGAAGCAACTAGCGATGATATAATTTGGGCAGATGCAATTTTATTCTCCGCACCTACTAGATTCGGAAATATTGCTGCACAAATGAAATATTTTATAGATTCACAAGGTGGAATTTGGGGCGAAGGTAAAACTGTAAATAAAGTAGTTTCAGCTATGACTTCTGCTCAAAATGTCAATGGTGGACAGGAAATGACTATTCAAACTATATACTATTCAATGATGCATTGGGGAGCTATAATAGTACCAACTGGATACACAGATGATAGCATATTCGCTGCTGGAGGTAATCCATATGGAACTTCAGGAACTGCAACAAGAGAAGGTTTTAACAACGATCTTGAAGGGGCAGTAAGACATCAAGCTAAAAGATTATTAGATGTAGCAGGTAAACTTAAATAAGATAAAGTAATTTAGCCAGAAATCTTCTGGCTTTTTTTGTGTGAAATGAAGTTTCATAATCAAGTTACACTCCAAATATTGAGTTAAATTGTCCTTGTGATATAATAATATACAAATGTTGATGGGAGCGTATATGAAAAAAGCTACAATTATTTTTAATCCAATTGCTGGAAAAGGTAAGACAAAAGAATTAACTAAATATTTAGAAGGTAAACTATTAAAGGAATTTGAAAGTGTAGAAATTCTTGCAACAGAAAAGCCAAAAGATGCAGTAGTTTTTGCAACTAATGCATGCTTAAATGGAATTCATTCCGTTTTTGCAATTGGAGGCGATGGAACTATAAATGAAGTTGTCCAAGGAATCATGGATTCCTCTTGTGAAAAAAAACCTATACTAGGGGTAATACCAGGAGGAACTTTTAATGGTGTATCTAGAATAATGGAATTTTCTCAAAATCCTAGAGCAGCTATTGATAATATAGATTTTCAAAAGACAGAATTTATTGATATTGGAAAGTCTAATAATGAAACCTTCAATATGATTTATTCTATTGGCGATGTACCTGAGTCATTACATAACACTCCTTCTGAAGAGAAATCAGCTTTTTCTGTTTTTGCATATGCTATTAATATAGCAAGAGATGCAGTAAAAAATACTCACTATCACATGAATATTTCTGTAAATGATTTAAATATTGAAGGAGACTATAGTCATGTTGTAGTAATGCTTTCAACAGCTTTATCAAAACTTACATTAATAAATAAAGGTGTTCAAAAAAATGATGGTTATTTGCATTTGTTTATTTTAAAGGAATCCAGTTTATTTGAAAAAATCGCAATACTTCCTGATTTAATTGGGGGAAAC
>JAAZCH010000092.1 GCA_012513395.1 Tissierellia bacterium | reverse complement strand
TATTCCGTCTATTTCTACAATTACTATGTTTCCTCCACCTATGGATGAGCCTACTATTGCACTTTGATTTCCGTTTGGATATTTAAAAATTACTTTAACGCTATTTGGATGAACCTTACCCAAATCATGGCGAACAAAAGAGTATTTCAAACCTTGTTCATCTGCGATGTCAAAAGAATTCCTAATTCTAGTATCATCTGTATCAAATCCCAATGCTCCTGCTAAAAGTGCCTTATCTGTACCATGGCCTTTATATGTCTCAGCAAAAGAGCCGTGGAGTTGAAACTCCACTTCGGTAAAACCTTGGTCAGAAATATTTCTTGCCGTTCTAGCAATCCTGCAAGCACCAGCTGTATGGGAGCTAGAAGGCCCAATCATTACAGGTCCAATAATATCGAACACTCTATAATCCTTCATCTAGTCGACCTCCGCCTCTATTATTAGTATTTTCGTTCTTCTTTTTTCTATTGTTTCCAAAATCATTTCTTCATTAAAAGCAACTATAGTATCGAAAACTTCTAACTCTGTAGTTTCTCCATCTATAGTCATCAAGATATTTCCTTCAGGAATAAATATTAAATTGTGTCCACCAAAAATTTTAAGTTGAATTTTATCTTCGAAAGATTCACTTCTCAGGCTTCCAGTGAAACCTTTTTGGATTATTAAATTGAAATCTGTAACAGCTGATTTCGAAGCAGTTGAATGCTCGCCATCAAATGAGAAAATCTCATACGGCTTAAAAACATGATCCTTTCCCTGGTTTTCTAAATATAAATCATTGTCCAAGGAAGTTATATACCTATTATATCCAGTGAAGTCAGAAAAAATATTTTCTCCTTCCTCACAAGTAGCAGAAGACACCCTAAAGATAAAGTCTCTGTTCTCTAGGGTGCTTCCTTTTGGATATATTAAAATTTCTGTGGTAGTTCCACCACTCCAATTTGTCATTTTGTAATCTGATTTTTTGAGTATTTTAGTATCCATATTCATCTCCCATTAAGGTTTTTACCCTATCTCTTTGGGAATAATCATGGGTGAGATCTATATTTTTCTACTCCTTTATCCATTACATATTCGTGTCTAGTGGTAGCTTCAATTATTTGATAGTAAGCCCAATGCCCCTTAACATCAGTAAAGTTCGTGATATTGTACTTATCTATATATTCCTTATCGGGAATTCTATTTAGGGCTCTGTTGATGATAGTAGCTGCTTCTGCTCTTGTAACTGCTAGAGTATGTCCAAAAGTTTTATCTGGATAGCCTTCCATAATTCCTGCAGTTGCCACTTTCATAATATCCTCTGCTGCCCAATGATTGTAATTTAAATCTTTAAACTGAATCAATTCTGATTCTGTAAGTTTGTATTGTCTAGAGATTATTGTAGCAAATTCTGCTCTAGTAATTTTATTAGTAGGAATGAATTTACCATCGTCATATCCTTTCATAATACCTAATTCTTCCAAGTGAGCGATGTATTTCGTATACCACTTTCCATTTGGAACATCTGGAAATTTAGAATTCTTATCAGCTACTTCTCCACCTGCAATAATACGCGACAAGATGGCAGCTGTCTCCGCTCTTGTTATAGAATTTTTAGGCAAAAAGTTTCCTTCTGGATATCCATTCATAAATGGGTCGTGGACTAAAATCTGTGGATCTAAAGTTCTCGTAGCGAAATACAATCGTTTAAATAATTCAAATGTATCTTGTCTAGTTCCTCCTTCAATTCCCAAGGTAAGAGACATTGTGGAAGTATATTCCTCAAACTCTTTTAAGTACCGATTTACGATATCTTCATAACCCATTTTCTTCAAAGATTCTATATTCAATTGCAAATCTTCTGAAGTGATGGTTTTTTCATCTACATATCTTAAGCTAGATGACTGTCCCCTCGCTCCTGCTGAATTAATAGCAGTGATTATTATCTCTTGATTTGTACCAGTAGGTACAACTACTTTAAATCTTCCGCTTCCATCCACAGGAACGGTTTCTACCTTTTCGCCAATTTTAGCTTCTATAGTGTTTCCTATATTGGTAACTCCTTCGATCCTATCCATAAAATAAGAATATACTCTTCCTGATTTAAAATCCAAAGAAGTATTCTCAGCTGAAACTTGGGGAGTTGGGTTTACAGTAGGTTTGGGCTGCTCCACAGGCTTCGGTTGTTCTACTGGTTTGGGTTGCTCCACTGGTTTCGGCTGTTCTATTTTTTTTGAAGAAACTATTGCAGTTGAGTCTTGAGAAATCTGATAATAGTGAGTTTTAAGTTCGTGGGTTTGAAAGGAGACTGTAAATGTATTGCTTAATTTTTCTCCATCTTTTTTTACTGTATTAACTTCTGTTACCACATCTATAGAAAATTCACTCGCCCCATTCAGAGCCTTTATATCAGTAAGCCTTAATGTCACAAATCCGTATCGACCTTCATTATTGGGGGTAGCTATAGTTTCCAATGCTCCCGTTTTTGGTTGCACTCCCACCAATTTTACAGATTTAAAATCCAATCCTTCCGAAAGTCTAAGAGTCACAAATAAATTGCTAAATTGTTCGAGAGGTTTTGTGAAGTCTACATTGATTTTGTAAGTTACTTCTTCACCTTTTACTAGACTCGTCACCTTTGGTTCTTCCAATGTGACGTCTATACCATCTTGTGCATATACTGGACTTCCTATTGAAAGGATAAAGCACAAGACTAACAAAAATATTATTTTTTTATTCATAGTCCCTCCTCTAACCCTATTATAGTATAAATTTCCAAAATTTGGGTGAAATTAATATATGTTATTAAAATGTAACAATAAAGAATTTTTGGGGTACAAATAAAATAATAAAATGTAGGAGGTTAATATGGAAAAAATTATTCACATAGAAGGCATGTCTTGCGGCCATTGCAAAGCTGCTGTAGAAAAAGCCCTAGGCGCACTTACTGAAGTTAAGGAAGTGAATGTAAGTTTAGAAGAAAAAATTGCAACCTTAGAATTATTTGAAGAAGTTTCAGATGAAACTTTAAAAGCGACAGTTGAAGGTGCAGGATACGTAGTAAATTCCATAGAATAAAATAATTGATCCCTCGGTTAAATAATCGGGGGATTTTTGTAAGATTTTTAATCTTAAATAGTCTAATATATAGATAGAGGAGGTGATCTGGTGATAGATTTCGAAAAAATATATTCAATTTATTTTAAGGAAGTATATTATTTTTTGCTACAACTTTCCAAAAATGAATACATAGCAGAAGAAATCGCCAGTGAAACCTTTTTCAAAGCTCTCAAAAATCTAAAGGATTACAAGGGCGATTCTAGCATAAGGACATACCTATTTCAAATCGCTAAACACACTTACTTCTCATACTATAAAAAATCCAAAAGAGAAATAAATACGGATGACATTACTGTATTTGAAGAAAAAATAGACAGTTTAGAAAAGGATTTAATAGATAGAGAAAGAGACTTAGATGTATCCGAAGCAGTAAATGAGTTAAAGGAACCTTATAGAACAATTGTAACTCTACGAATTTGGGAAGAGATGAGTTTTAAACAAATCGCAAAAATATATGATAAAAGCGATAATTGGGCTTGTGTTACATTTCACCGAGCGAAAAAAATATTAAAGGAAATGTTGGAGGAAGATTATGGAAAATAAATGCAAAATTATAGAAGATTTGCTTCCACTTTATGTAGAAGATATGCTTACAACAGAATCTAGGAAATTTGTCGAAGAAAATATAAAAGATTGTCCAGAGTGTAAAAGTGAACTTCAAAATTTAAAATCTAATGTAGACATAGAAGAGAGTTTAGAGACAAAACCCCTTGAGTTTTTAGATGAAGAAATAAAAAAAGATAAAAAGCTAAACAACTGGGCGATAGGATTGAGTTTGCTAAGTCTATTTATCGTTTTAATTTCCTTCTTAACTTCTCCTTTGTATCTTCCTTATTCTAAAGATTTAATCGAACTTAAATCAGATTCTGAAAAACACGTAATAAATTTTTCGGAAAAAGTTACAGGATATAAAACCCAAACTATGGACGAAAATGAAGTTTGGATAGAAGCGTGGCGCACTCCTTTGGATACAATAATTCCTCCAAGAGGTCCACTCTACTTAGAAATAGAAAGACCTGCGAAATTATTATATTCCCAAAACAATGGCAAAGTTGCAATAGCACTGAGAGAAGGAAGAAATGGAGTAGAATTCAAAGGTTTATCTCTTCCAAGACTTGCACAAAATTATTATCTAATGTTTGCAATGATTACAGGTGTGATTCTTTCTCTAGTAGTATTTATTTTAAAACCTAAAATATTTACGAAATATATGATTTTAGGACTTCCCCTTAGCTATATTTTAGCTCACATAGGAATATTTCTTCCTAGAGGCAGCATGCTAACTTATGATTTATTTAGAGATTTTAAATTTATGATTGTATTATCAGCTGTCATATACTTGTTGATTTTAACATTCGGGAAAATTAAAATTAGAAAACATTAAAATAGCATCCCTCTATCGTTCGAGGGATGCTTAAATATTAGGGGTAAATGAATTTAATCATTATATTAGTATGTTTGTTTAGTTAATTCGTAATTATTAGTTATAGTTTGTTTAACAATTTTATTTTTTATTCGGGAATAGATATAGGTTAGAGCCATTCCCACTATGGCGCAAATTACTATTGCACCACCGGGTTTTAAATCGTGATAGTAAGAGAGCGTAATTCCTACTAGCATGTATATAATTCCTAAAACTATCGCGAAGATATAAGTTTGTTTATAGGATTTAGCAACTATAAGTGAAGTGGCGACGGGTAATACTATTAAGCTCATTACCAGTAATGCGCCCACTACCTTACACGCGAGTGCAATTGTAATGGCTGATAGTATATTAAATGAGAGGTTAACCCATCTAGTATTCACTCCGGAAATTCTCGCTAAATTCCTGTCGATTGCCATGTCCAGTAGTCCGCTGAAGTTTATTAAACTCACCAGAACTACCAAGATAAATACTACAAATACATTTCTTACATCTTGCACTCCTACAGAAGATAAACTTCCGAATAGATATGCATCAAAGGTGTTTCCACCTGGCGCTAGGTCTGACAAAATCGCCGCGATTCCCAGCCCCAAACTCATAATAATAGCTGTAGCCATATCTCCATGTTGGGGAAATGTCTCTCGAATTTTTTCTATGGATAGGACAGATAGTATAGCTACCATAATGGCGCCTAGAATGGGATCTATTCCCATAATAAGCCCTACGCCTACTCCTGCCAAAGCTGTGTGAGAAAGGGCATCTCCCACCATAGAAGTTTTTCTATTTACCATCACCACGCCTATCATAGGCACCATGATGGATAACATCAATCCTACCAATAAAGTTCTCTTCATAAAATCAAACTCTAACAATCTCAACACCTCCATTTTTCATTTTGTAATAGTGATTTAACTCTAGGATTTCCATTACAAATTCCAATTCGTGAGTCACTAATATTATAGTTATACCAAATTTTTTGTTTATTTCGTCTGTAAGTTTTAAAAATTTCTCCTTGCTCTCTTGATCGACGCCTGATGTAGGTTCGTCCATAAGAATAATTTTAGGTTCGTGGATAAGAGATCTGCATATCATAACCCTTTGTTGCAATCCACCAGAAAGTTCATTGAAAGGTACGTTTTGATACTCTTCCAAGTCCATGGTCTTTAGCATCTCGATGACTTTTTCTTTGTGGCGTTTTCTTGGAATTTTTATAAATCCAAAATCTTCATAAAGTCCTAGGCTTATAAGCTCCAAACACGTTACAGGAAATGCAATCTTTTCCATAATGTTCATTTGAGGAACATAGCCTATTTCTTTGTAAGAATTTTTAGTTTTTATATCTTCTCCAAGAATGTGGATAGATCCGGACTTTTGGGAAAGCTCTCCTAAAATCAGTTTAACCAATGTGGATTTTCCGCTTCCGTTTTCTCCGACCAAAACTGCCATTTCTCCACTATCTATATGTAGATTTAAATCCTTTATAATCACTTCTTCTGTATAACCGAAGTTTAGTTTTTCTATTTTTATACTCTTCATTTTTTTACCTTCATAGATTCGTACAGATTCTCCAAATTTTTCTCCATTAAATCTACATACCTTTCATCAGTACCTCTTTGTTCCTTTGTTATAAATTCCATAGACGCAAGAGGAAGCGTTTTGCCGCCAATCTCTTCGGCTATAGTCCTAGCTCCTTTTTCTTGATTGCCATATTCGTAAAATATTATGGATATTCCATAGTAATTACAAAAGTCAATCGCAGTTTTTATAGTTTTTAAGCTAGGATCTTCCATGCTTACCAGGTTCTGCAAGGGAAATTGAATTAAGTAGAAATCTCTAGCTAAATAAGAATAAGCGTTGTGTGTGACGACAAATTCTTTTATATCTGTTTCTTTAAATTTGTCTTTGTATTCATATTCCAGACTCGTAAGTCGTTCTACAGTTCTCACCTTGTTTTTTCTAAAATCTTTATCGAAATGAGGAAATCTATTAGATAACTCCATTTGAATAGAATTTAGATATAATTTTGCGTTGACGATACTCAACCAAGAATGAGGGTCATAAGTAATCTTATCCATTTGTGAAGTAGAATGTTCTAGTAAGACTTCGTTTTTTATATTCTCGCCCTTTTCATCTAGCAAGTTATAAGTCAGCAGCTCCTCAGAAATTCTATCTGAAACAAATATCCAGCTTCCTTCTGACGGAACTTTGTATGATATAGTTCCACTTTCGTGACCCATTTCTATACCATAAACTACTCCATCTTCTACTTCTATCGTCTCTCTTTGTTTTACAAGTTTTCCATCTTGTCTCATTATTTCCTTTCCCTTTTTTATCAACTCCTCCTTCGTATAATTTTCGTCATTTTTAAAAAATGCTACTCGCATCAAGTCTTCATGTGTATGACCGAATGAAATTTTGTAAGCGCTTTTTGACAAATTCATCTCCGTCATATACTGAAAATCTCCAATGGCTGCTGCCCCATTATATGTTATTAGTTCCACCCCATCAGACAATACTAAAATGTCCAGTTCAGGTAAGGCAGTCTTAATGTTATCCAACCACATTTCCATATTTGCACCATTTACGATTAACAAATCTCCATCTTGAAGCTTTTTTATATCCTTAGGAGATGGCTCCCATAAATGAGGGTCCTTTTCTGTCGGCTGAAATGATCTCACTTCCAAATGATTTCCAGCTACGGAATCTACCATATCGTAAATGGGGTAGAAGGAGGCATAGACAATTGGTCTTTCTTCTTCAGAAGAGTTTGCCCTTTCACAAGAGCTAAGTAGCAAAGCCGCCATGAGAATAAGTACCAGTAATCTTTTAATCAAATCTACACCTCAATTCCTAATTTTATTCCGCAATTTCTTCCGCTATCTGGCTAAGTGTCGAAGTGTTTCTTACAAATGTAGGATACCAGCCTTCGATAGCAAGCATCGCCTCAAGGTCATCCCCATATCTCATGTGGAAATGCGGCAATGATTCTTCGCCGTGAACTTCCATCATCATCAGAATTGGAAATTTTGCATCTGCATTTTTTGCTTTGAAAATATCCCAAGCCATTTGACGTCCGCCGTGGTCTTCCATATGTCTTTCTTGAAATTCGTAGTCATCTTCATAAATAACTTTTCCGCCATTAGCATCGAAGTCGTCCAAGAACTTAACATGCTCCCCATCAACTACAAATCCGTCGAAATCCACATGACGTCTCTTCTCAAAATTTTCTTTAAATTCTTCTACAGAAACGCTTCCGTTTTTTGCACCTTCTTCAATGGAATCTTCCATCTCCTCCATCTTCAAATACGCGTGCAAGTTATTCCAGTTCCCTTCCCACTCAGATATGTGAGAATCTTCACCATCGTCTTCGTGGTCATGGTCATGCTCATGGTCATGGTCATGGTTATGTGTTTCTTCTGCTGTCTTAGTTTCTTCTTGAACAACAGGAGCTTTCGCCTCCTGATTACAAGCTACAAGAGATAACATAAGACTAAGTACTATTAGCATAGCTAACGCTAATTTATTTTTTCTAATCAATTTTTATTTACTCCTTTCTCATTTAAATATATGTTTTTTACAAAAATTTATTTTATTTTTCCAATCCTAAAGCACAAAACCCCCTTTCATAAACACAATTAATTTTTTAAATTAGTTGATAGATTAATATCTTTGTTTGATAATGATTATCAATATCTAAAAGTAGTATATATTATCCTTTTTCAAAATGCAAGCACAATTCCAAAAGTTTTTATAAAAATTGTAAAATGCATTTTTATTTTTCTTATTTCTTAATTATTTTAATAAAAAACAAACAGTTTAATTTTGAATTTAAACTGTTTGTTATGTTGAGATCTTCTAATTAATCTCTTGCTATTAAATTAAATACGTCTACTCCAGTTTCTATTAATTCATCTAGAAATTCATAATCTTCTGAGTGAATAGACGAGCGATCTTCTCCGCTTCCTACGAAGAAAAAAAGTGATGGTGCATACTCACTATACCAGCCGAAGTCTTCGGAACCTCTTAATGCTTCGTCCATTATTTCTAATTCAAATTCGCTTTTGCCTATAGTTTCTACAAATCGATCTACGAGTTCTTCGTCGTTTGCAGTAACTGGAAACACGTCTGCGAACTCTATTGAGTATTCCATTTTATATTTTTCGCATCTGATTTTGACGTATTCTTCCAAACTCTCTTCTAGTAATTTTAAGTCTTCTTTCATAGCTGAACGTATAGTAAAACTGATTTCCCCAAAGGATGGGCTGACTCCGAAAGTTTTATTTCCTACATCGATATTAATCACAGTTGCAAATGTAGAGTCTTCTAAATTTGCTAGCTCATAATATTTATGGCCATAGTGATTCGATAATGGTTTTACTATTTCTGTCAACTCTCCAATTAGATATGCAGGATTCGATCCTAGTTCTGGTTGGGATGCGTGGGATTGAGTCCCTGTAAGTTTAATAGTCATACCCTTGGATGCAAACATCATGGTTCCCTTTTTTGTATAAAGAGTATTGGCTTTGTATCCTGGCATATTGTGAAGCCCATATATTCGATGAATTTTCATCTCGTTGAATACTTCTCTACATTCTATCGCTCCAGATCCATCTTCTTCTCCAAATTGATATAAGAGTACGATATTTTTCCCCAGCTTTTGACCCTCAAGAGTTAAAGCAAATCCTGAAAGGATAGCTGAGTGTCCGTCATGTCCACATCCGTGAAAAGGACGTCCTGAGGAATCTAAAATGGCATCGAAGTCTGCTCTAAATGCAATAGTCTCTAAGTCTTCTCCTTCGAAGTGAAGAGCATAAAACCACTTTCCCCTATCGAAGAGTTCCAAAGTTGTATTTTCAGAAAGAAATTCCATGAGAATCTTTTTTGTAATGACTTCTTCTCCAGAAATCTCTGGGTGCTTGTGTAATTCTTGTCTAAGATTTATAGCTTTTTTTAATGAATTTATATCCATACTGTACCTCCACTTAAATGGTGAGCCTTATTTCTTTAGCATTTTTTCTTTATATTTTTCTAGAGCTTTTAGAGAGTCTTGTTTTAAACTACCTAAATGTCTCTTGTTTTTTATCTTTTCAACTGCTTGTATCTTTTTTACTTCTCTGTAGAAATTTTCAATTTCGTATTCTAATTCTTTTGCAGAAATTCTAGTTGCACCTTTTCCTAGAATAATATCTTGTTCCAATCTATCTGATGTGGCAACTCGGATTTTTTTCTTTCTACCATATTTTTCAACTGATCTTTCTATAAAATGATCTGCTGTTTCAAATTCTTTTGTATAAACTATTAGCAACTTTTCTTCCATAATAACTTGTCGATCAGTCTTCACATTGTATGAGTCAAAAACTAACACTACACCTTCATGAGTGTAGTGCTTGAATTCCATTAATATATCTATTAAAGTTCTGCGGGACTCTTCAAGTTCGTCCATGGAAGTGTTTTTTAAGCTGTTCCAAGAGTTGATGATATTGTATCCGTCTACGAACAATAATTCATTATATTTTCTTATTTCTCTGTCTAATAATCTCATATATTAAAATTGCTGCCGACACGGAAGCATTAAGTGAGCTAACCTTTCCTACCATAGGAATCTTTACCAAAACATCGCATTTTTTCCCTATAAGTGGACTGATTCCCTTGTCTTCTCCTCCGATAACTAGTCCGATATTTCCGGTCATATTGGCGTCGTAGTACACCTCTTTTCCATCCATATCAGCTCCGTAAATCCACAAGCCCTTTTCTTGAAGTTCTTCTATAGCTCTAGCGATATTTGTAACCCTAGCTACCTTCATGTGCTCCACTGCACCTGCTGAAGTTTTATAGACAGTGTCATTTACCATAGCTGAACGTCTTTTAGGAATTATCACGCCATGAACTCCAGATGCCTCTGCTGTTCTTATTATTGCACCTAAATTGTGAGTGTCTTCAATAGAATCTAGTATTAAAACAAAAGGCTCTTCTTCTTTTTCCTTTGCATAATCTAAAATTTCGTCTATAGTAGAGTATTCAAAATCTGTCACCATAGCTACTACTCCTTGGTGATTGACATTACCAGCCATATCAGAAAGTTTTCTTTCGTCCACTCTAGTCACTACTACTCCTGCATCCTTGGCCATAGAAAGAATTTTTTTAATACTTCCTTCATCTGCCCCTTTGAGCATGTAAATCTTGTCTATATCACCGCCAGATTTTAATACCTCTATAACGGGATTTCTTCCATAAATATAATTTTCTTTCATCACATCGACCTAAACTTTTCCCTTACTGTAACTATTTCACCACAAGTCATAACGCCTTCAGGACAAGGTCCAATTACGCAACCAGGCCCGACATTTTTAAATAGTGCAGGATAAATATCTTTAACCATCTTCAGCATTTCGATGGCAAGTTCTCTTATCTCCCATTGAGCTCTATTACAGGTTCTAACCCTGAAAAAATGAATTAGATTTCTAGCATTCATAGTTACTACAATTTTTGTTTCACAAGCATTTGGAAATACGTATCTAGCATCTTCAATCGATGCTTTTTCAGCTTGGGATTTGGCCTTCTTTTCTGAATAACCTTTTGTAATCATAGCATCATAATTTTTTTCATAAAGTGCATCTACAATTTTTCCATAAGCTATCCTGTCAGCTTCCATAGCTTCAATGAAGATTCTTTTCGCTTCTGCATTTTCTTCAATGCTAGGAGGAATAATGTATTCAAAACTTTCCAGTTTCACATATCTTTGGGACTGTTGAGAATAGCTAGCTATTCTATGTCTTACTAATTGGTGAGTAAGAGTCCTAGAAACTCCTTCAATAGCAAAAGTAAAGCTTACGTGTTCCAAAGGACTATAATGTCCCAGGTTTGATAACATCTCCACATATTTCCCTATGGATTCTTCATCAAGACTTTCTTTAATTTCATCTACTCCTACAGGCGAGTAACAAAGCTTGCCCGCCTGGGCAATCGTCATCTCGCCATTGGGAGTGTAATTTAACAGTTCAATCTTCATCGTCAATTTTCCCCATGTTGTATAATTCTATTAATCTGTCATCATTTTTCGTCAAATAATGATATCCAAATAAAGATTCCAATCCGGTAGCGAATCGATAATCATTTTGTTCAGCATTTCTAGGCATAGTATGAAGCTTTGAATTCTTCGCACGATTCACCACAGCCAACTCTTCTTCTGTGAGATTTTCTCTAATTCTTTCCAAAAAATTTGCTTGAGCCTTGGCATTAACTAGTCCTGCCGATTCCTTGTGAAGCTTGTGGGCGTTTTTTTGTCCCGTCATAATTTCAGTGCGAATCAGAAGTTCAAACACTGCGTCACCAATATATGCAAGAGAAAGAGGCTTCATCATTCTTATCTCTTCTTCAGTTAATTTTTCATTAACTCCTCTAAACAAATTATACACGTCTGTACTTCACACCTTCTCTAGTATCTTCCAGTTGAATTCCCTTTTCCAAAAGCTCATCTCTAATCTCATCAGCCCTTGCATAGTTCTTAGTTTTTCTAGCTGTTTCTCTCTCGTCGATTAGACCCAGTATGTCTTCGTCAGTTATGGTAACCCTCTCGCGTTTCAAAATTCCTAAAATGTCAGTCATTTTGTTTAGAGTCTTCCAAGCTTCTTCAACTACTAGTTTATTGGAGTCTTCCTTGAGATACGTATTGACATCCTTTACTAAATTGTAAACAGCAGTAATTGCATCAGCTGTATTGAGATCATCGTCCATAGCCTTAGAAAATTCTGCCATGGACTTCTCAAACATTTCGATGATTTCTTTATCTCCTGGAGAAAGCGCACCTTCTTTTGTGACATCTAGCAAATCTTCCAATTTGTATTTGCAATTATAAATTCTGTCCAGTCCATTTTTCATCTGTTCCATTACAAAATCTGAAAAGTTCAAAGGCTGGCGGTAATGTGCAGAAAGAATAAAAAATCTTAAAACTTCTAAGTCATAACCCTTAGCCACGTCCTTTAGTGTAAAAAAATTACCCAAAGACTTACTCATTTTTTCTTCGTCCACTGTAATAAAACCGTTATGCAACCAATAATTCGCAAAAGTTTTGTCATGTAGAGTTTCAGATTGTGCTATTTCGTTTTCGTGATGAGGAAATTGTAAATCAACACCACCAGAGTGAATATCTATAGTCTCACCCAGGAGAGTTTTAGCCATTACTGAACATTCAATATGCCATCCAGGACGCCCCTCACCCCATGGAGAATCCCACGCAGGTTCTCCTTCTTTTTTTGCCTTCCACAAAGCAAAATCAGCAGGTGATTTTTTTCTCTCGTCCACATTTACTCTAGCACCGCTTATAAGTTCGTCTAGATTTTTTTTAGACAATTTCCCATAATCCTTAGCAGCATCTATATTAAAATATACATCTCCATCTACTTCGTATGCAGCACCCTTGTCTATAAGCCCTTGGACAAATTCAACAATTTGGCCTACATATTCAGTAGCCCTAGGATTGCAAGTTTCATAGTCATACAAATTAAGCGCCTTGGCATCTTCCATGAAAGCTTCAATATACTGCTCGGAAATTTCTTGGGACGTAACTCCTTCTTCATTGGCGCGATTAATAATTTTGTCGTCGATATCAGTAAAATTTACAACAAAATCCACATCGTAGCCATTATATATAAAATATCTTCTCAAAGTATCAAAAACTACAAGAGGTCTAGCATTTCCAACATGTATATAATTATATACAGTAGGACCACAGTTATACATCTTCACCTTATTCGGTTCTATCGATTTAAACTCTTCTTTTTGTCTTGATAAACTATTATATAACTTCATATAATCCCCCCTTCGTTAGTTTCAATTTTACATTACAATCTGTAAATTATCAACATCTATAAATGAGACGAGAGATGCTAAATATCTTGTATTTGTAAAACAAATTAAAATCCCGATAGGTTAATATCGAGATTTTATAATAATTTATTCCAATTAATTTAGTGACGAGGATTCTCTACCACTTTGGATATTTCAGGGATTTTTGTAGTATATTCTAAATTCCATTCAATACCAAATTTATCCTTCACGCTAGCAAATAATTCTGACCAAAACGTATTCTCCAACTCCATTAGGACTTCGCCCTCAGAAGCCAGCTCCTCAAACACCCTTTTGATTTCATCCTTATCGTCAAAGGCGATATATAAGCTGACGTTAGAATTTTCTATTTCAGAAGATCCTGGAAAAGAATCTGACAAATACATTAACTGACCATTGGGAAATTTTAAAGATGCAAAAGCGATAAGATCGTCGTCATCCTCGCTCCATTGGAAACCCACATCATCTCTAGGCATTTCTCCATAAGTGGTCTTATATTCCAATTGGACACCGAAAATTTTGTTATAATAATCTATCAGTGAATTGGCGTTCTTGACTGTCAAATACGGCAATAAGATTTTCATAATATTAACCTCCAACTCCATTAGTGATATTGTAATTATTCCCCGGAAAAGTTTAGCCAATCAAAATGAAACATAAAGTTAAATTTATTGAATTGAAGCGGGTTTTCCTTTATAATATATGCACGAAGAAAAAGGGAGTGAGGATTTTGAAATTACTAGAAGACAAAATATTAAAAGAAGGTGCTGTATTAGACGGAAACATCTTACAAGTAGATAAATTTTTAAACCATCAAATCGACGTCAAGCTACTAATGGCAATGGCAGAAGATGCCAAAGAATATTTTAATAACGTGGAAATAAATAAGATCCTTACTGTAGAAGCTTCAGGAATAGCAATCGCCACGGTATTCGCCCAAGTATTCGACGTACCACTAGTTTTCGCTAAAAAAAGTCAAGCAGAAAATCTAGACGGAGAAAAATACATCTCAAGAGTAAAATCATATACTTATAAAAACGAATACGACATTGCAGTTTCTAAAAAATTATTAAATGAAAACGACAAAGTCTTAATTGTAGACGACTTCCTAGCAGAAGGAAATGCAGTCTATGGACTAATCAGTATAGTCGAACAAGCCGGCGCCGAAGTCGTAGGAATAGATATTGCAGTAGAAAAAGGATTCCAAAACGGCGGAAGAAATTTAAGAGCCGACGGATATAAATTATATAGCCAAAGTATTATAGAAAAATTCGAAGATGGAATGATTGTATTTAGATAGGAAATGGTAAAGCAGACTTTTTAAGTCTGCTTTTTTGATGTCTCATTTAACAATTTAGTAATATCTTTCATTATAGTTTAGACAGATGGATTGATCCCCAATATAGGAAATTTAAAATTCCAATACACCTCTTGTTATGGTTCAAGCTAACAAGCTCTTCAAAGACATATCCCATGTCACTATTTCAATACAACTTTTGTTATGGTTCAAAATTTAAACACAATATTTTAATTTAAATTTATTTCAATACTATGAGTTATGGTTCTGTAATGATACATTATTATATCATAAATACGGTATAGTATCATTGATTATATTTTCTAAAATACTAAATTGAAAATTCGAAAAATTTCTAATCATAACATTTTAATGAAATTATTGTTATATTTCAAACCGTCTCTATTATCTGCATTAGCTTGCAAGGACATTTTAATACAACTTTTATTATGGTTCAAGGGACCTTCTATCATCACAAGAGATAGAAAAAATTTTATTTCAATACAACTTTTGTTAAGGTTCAAGAATATGATTGGACCAGAAACAAAGGAATTAGTAGTATTTCAATACAACTTTTGTTAAGGTTCAAGCAGATGCTAATTTAACGGGTATAAAAGCAAATTCAAATTTCAATACAACTTTTGTTAAGGTTCAAGCAATTCGCTTAAACAAGTAGATCTTCTAATTTTAGAATTTCAATACAACTTTTGTTAAGGTTCAATATAAAGTTACTAAATCTATTAGATATTGTATTCAATTATTTCAATACAACTTTTGTTAAGGTTCAAGCAAGTTAGCAAAGGCAATAAGTGAAGTATGGATAGGCTACACTTAATAGGACAGATCTTTACTTAACATGGTACAATAAAATCAGGAGGAGATTTTAATGGCCAGAAGGCGTTACGATGAAGATTTTAAAAAACAGATAGTAAAGATCTATAACCAAGGAAATCATA
>JAAZCH010000091.1 GCA_012513395.1 Tissierellia bacterium | reverse complement strand
TTTAGATGACGTTAAAGAACAACATACTGCTGAAGAAGCTGAAAAAGCTGCAAGAGATTTATTTGCACTAGGTAATGATTATAAAATGTCCTATTCAAATTTTGGAAACTATATGGCAACCCAAGGTGTTTATACTTGGTCCATGTCCTTTAATGGTCCTAATGACGAATATGTATCTGTAACATTACTTGCAAATGACTTGACTCTTGTGAATTACAGCTCCTACGATTCAAATTCTTATGTAAATCCTACCGAACAAGTTCAAAATAAGAATGCGGATAGTTACGTTTCTATAGCGAATAATTTCTTAACTGAAAAAGGTAAAGTTAGATTAGAAGATTTAGAGATTTCATATAGAAGTAATAATTCTCAAAGTGATTTCAATCACCAAGTCTCATATGTGAGAAAGTATAAAGAAGATATATTTATTTACTCTGACACAATAACTGTAACCATAAATAAGAAAGAAGATAAAGTCACTAATTATTATAGAGAATGGGATTTTGAGTTAGTGGAAGATGCCTTAACAGATAGTTTTGGAATCACAAAAGATGAAGCTTTTGAAATTTTAAAAGAAAACTATGGATTTAATTTAGTCTACAGAAGAGATGCCGTAGAGTCAAATGGAACTCCTGTGAAACTATTCTACGAATTTGACAGTTCTGGCGTATATCCGAATTTTTTCCAAAGATTTTTAGTTAACGGAGAAAATGGAGACGTAATAGACTATGAAGGTGAAAAAGTAATACTTCAAGATAAAATAGTTTACTCTGATTTAGATCAAGCTCAAAGACCTAACATAATAGAAGAAATGGCTGAGAATAACATTGGTTTTTATGAACCAGAACTAAAGCCTAAACAAGCTATTACTCAAATAGAATTATTTAAATTATTTTTAGGTAGCAACGGCTATTCTTTTGGAGGAAGAGATTTAACCGATGAGCAAGTGTACGAGATGCTACAATACAATAACTTGCTAGAAGACGAGCCAAAAGAGCCAAACAAAATAATAACTCAAAAGGATATAGCTAGATATATAGCAAGATATAAATCCTATGGGAATATTGGTAAATTAAATGAAATATTCAAAGATAAATACGAAGACTCTACAAGTTCTGATAAAGACTTTGGATACTTGGCAATAGCAAAAGAAAAAGGATTTATCGAAACTGATGGAGAAAATAAATTAAATCCTGATAAAGAGATTACAAGAGAAACAGCTTTGTATTATCTATACGCAATAAAGAAAGATAAATAGAAATTTTAATCTTATCCACTAAGGCTAAAACAGTTTTGGTGGATTTTTATATATAATAATAAGTTTTTTTGATATAATAAAAAATGAGAAAGTTACAAGGAGTTGAAATAATGAATTTTATATGTCATGAATGTGGTGAAAGAGTTCCTTATAATACATTAGAACCTAATTGTAAATGTGGTGGACTTTGGACTTTGGCTGAGCAAGAGATTTCATTTGATATAGAAAAAGTAAATAAAGGGGATTGGACCCTATTTAGATACAAAGAATTAATTCCA
>JAAZCH010000090.1 GCA_012513395.1 Tissierellia bacterium | reverse complement strand
TAATCAGTTGAATAAGGAGGATTAACTATGTGTACAAGTATTGCAGTAATAGATATTACTTTATCTCATTTACAATTAAAATAATAAGGAGGTAAAGTTATGGGTATATTTTCTATATTTGTTATTGAGAGATTTCATTATTGATGTTAGTATAATATTGTAGACACGATTTTCCGAATACTATAAAATATAGAAAAGGAAGGAAGTGTCTAGAATGTCAAAAAGATATACTGAAGAATATAAAAATACCATTGTAGAGCTTTACAATTCCGGTAAAACACTTGCTGAGCTTAATAGTGAATATGGCCTACCTAAATCCACAATATTAACATGGGTAAAGAAAGCTGCACCCATTGCAGTAGATAATAATAAAACAATTACACAAGCTGATTATCAAGCCATGCTTAAGAAGATGGCTAGAATTGAAGAAGAGAATGAAATATTAAAAAAAGCCATGGCCATATTTGCAAAGAAGTAAGCTCAATATATAAGTTCATTACTGATAATAAACATATCCATGATATTAAACTAATGTGTGAAGTATTAAAAGTATCTAGAAGTTCATATTATAAGCACCTCAATAAAAAAGAAAGCAAAAGAAGTATTGAAAATAGATTTCTAGAAAATGAAATTCTAAATATATATAAAGCTAGTAAATCACGTTATGGAGCTCCTAAGATATATGAAAAATTAAAGGCTAATGGTGTATTTATAAGTCTTAAAAGAACCCAAAGGCTTATGAGCAAGCTAGGTATAAAATCAATAGTATGTAAGAAGTTTAGACCATATACATCGAAAAACAAAGTTGAAAGTAGAGAAAACATAATTAATAGAGACTTCTCTACAACTGGAATTAATCAAAAATGGGTAACTGATATTACCTATATTCATACAATTAAAGATGGTTGGTGCTATCTTGCTTCTGTTATGGATCTTAATAGTAGGAAGATAGTTGGACACTCTATGTCTAAAAATATAGATACTACATTGGCTATAAAGGCCTTAGATAATGCCTATAAACTTCAGAAACCTACTGAAGGCCTAATTCTTCATAGTGATTTAGGAAGTCAATATACAAGTTATGAATTTGGAGAATATGTTAAAGAGCACAAACTGATTCACTCCTTTAGCGGTAAGGGAAACCCTTATGATAATGCTTGTATAGAATCCTTTCACTCAGTATTGAAGAAAGAGGAAGTTAACCTGGTTAAGTATTTTAATTTTGATGTTGCTAGACTTGCAATATTTGAGTATATAGAGTCATGGTATAACAGAGAAAGAATACATAGCTCTCTGGGCTATATTACTCCCCAAGAGTGGGAAGATAAGTTTAAGAGGGTTGCATAAAACTTATTCAAGAAAATGTGTCTACTATATTGACATAGGTCCATATCAACCAAACCAAAAATAACTGGTTATAATGAGCTCTTAAGATTAGTTCGTTATAACCGGCAAGGAGAAGGTTATAATGAAACAGAAAAACCCAAAAAATACGCAAAATTTCATTACATCTAAAAAGTATGTAAAAAAAATACTAAAATATGCGAATATCAATAAACAAGACAATGTAATAGAAATCGGATCAGGAAAAGGACATTTCACCAAGGAGCTTGTGGAGATGAGTCAATGGGTGAATACTATAGAGATTGATGAAGGCTTATGTCATGCCACGAAAAAAGCAGTTGAACCTTTTCAGAATATAAAAGTTATTCATGAGGATATTTTGAAGTTCAACTTCCCTAAAAATACAGACTATAAAATATTTGGTAATATTCCTTACAATATTAGCACTGATATTGTCAAAAAAATTACTTTTGATAGTCAAGCGAAATATAGCTACCTTATTGTAGAGAGAGGATTTGCTAAAAGGTTGCAAAACACTCAACGGGCTTTAGGTTTGTTGTTGATGGTGGAAATGGACATAAAAATCCTTAAGAAAGTCCCACGAGAATATTTTCACCCTAAGCCTAATGTAGATTCTGTATTGATTGAACTTGAAAGGCATAACCCATTGATTTTAAAGGAGGACTACAAAAAATATTGCTCCTTCGTTTATAGATGGGTAAACAGGGAATATCATGTTCTTTTTACTAAGAACCAATTAAGACAGGCATTGAAGCATGCGAATGTTACTAATCCTGATAAATTATCCAAGGAACAATTTTTATCTATTTTCAATAGTTACAAATTGTTTCAATAATTAAAAATAATTAAGCGTTCTCTAATTTTTAAGAGAACGCTTAATCTTATTACATTGATAAATATATTCTATTTTTATTTTCAACTACTCTGATATAACTGTCATTTTACTTACTTGAATATTTATAAAAAAAGCAAAATAACTCTTATTTTAATCTATCACTAATATTTACAACTTTGCTTGATCGTTTTGCAAACTCTCTTTTTGCATTCGATAACTCATATTGAAGTTTTTCATGTTGATTTTCCAGTGATTGGTTTCTATTACTTAGGTTCTCGATATCTTTAGTAAGAATTGAATTTTCATGTCTTAAATCTTCTATATCAATATCTCTTGAGACTAATTTAAGAACCTGTTCATTTAGTAAGTCGTGCTTTTTCTTGAGTTTATCATAATCAGAAAGTGAAACTGTTTTATCAGAATAATCATCAGCGGCATAGATGATGGTTCAGAAGATGATTATAAAGAAAGAAGAAAGCAATTTGAATATTTTTCAAATTATGTTAGTGATTTAGATAACGTAATAATTTTAGGTGATTTTAATAATTCATATATTCGGGGAGATTTGAAAGCAAGCCATAGTAGAACAAAAAAATATAGTAATAAAAAATCGTGGGGAATAAAGATTATTGATAATAACTTTGATTATGGTTATATACAAAATGATCATTTCATGGTTTCAAAAAACATCTCTGTAGAGGAGGTTGAATACGATTGGGATTTTGTAGATAGAAACAAAGGAAAATATCTATCTATGGATGTTGATAAAACAGGTAGAATAGATATCGAAAAGGGATATCCTGATCATGCAGTTTTACGGGCAAAATTAAAATTACACTTACCCACTTAAAAAGGAGATAAGGTTAGTTTTATATAAGAGGTAACATTTACAATATAGAAATAATTAAAGTGATTACTTTAAGAAAATTTTTCTTAGAGTAGTCGCTTTTTCCTTGTCTATTTATGTTAAAACTCCTCAAGTTTACTCATTCGATATCTCCATATAGGGAGTGTAATTAACCCAAAAATCATGTACTTTAAGAAAAGACTGAGCATATGATTCTGTGACAAAACAATATCTCCATTAAAAGTAAAGTCATGAATAAATATCTGCACTATAGGACTTAGTAGTCCGATTGCAAAGGGGACTGCCATAGATACTCCCACAAATGCAATAAATAGGTTAAGTGCATTGCTTATCATAGGGAAGGTATCGTTGATAAATAAGATTAAAAGTCCATATATAAGTATTGCAAGGATTCCAACACCTACGTCAAGAAGATATTGCATTTTACCATCTACAAGTTTTACTGATACATTGGGATGGAAGAAGTATATTGAGTAAAAAAATATAACAAAGAAATCAACTCCAAAAGCCAAGGTCTTAAAAGAAAATAAGGTAATGTTTTTATAAAGTTTTACAAATAGAATGGCTATGGTTAAGCATATTCCTACAAATAATCCTATAAGCATATTGACCTCCTAAAATTGATATTTGTATTTTCTGTATCATCTATCAAATAAATTATACCACTTACTTGGGGCTGGCTGCCAGACCTAAATTTAAAATATTATTAAGCTTATTTTTTCTAAAAAACTATTGCAATAATCTGGAATTAATATTATAATAGTAATCACCAACAAAGTGTTGGTGATTAGAAAGGGGGTAGAAAATGAGAACTAAAAGTCCCAAAAGAATGGAAGAAATAATTGATTATGTAAATCAATATACAAATCATTATAGGACTTCTCCTTCTACCAGAGAAATTGCAAAAGCTGTAAAAACTGATAATGGTACTGTATATCGTTATCTTGTAGAAATGAATGAAAAAGGTATGCTTGAATACAATGGCAAAGAAATTATTACACCAACCATTAAAAAGATGGAAACTGACATGATACAAGCGGCTGTCTTAGGATCTGTATCTTGTGGACTTCCCCTTTTAGAAGAAGAGCATATTGAAAGCTATGTATCCTTACCTGCAAAGTTTTTTGATAAGGGCGATTATTTTATCATTAGAGCCAATGGAGATTCCATGATAGAGGCTGGGATAGAAGATGGTGACCTAGTAGTTATAAGAAAGCAAGAAGAAGCTAATGAGGGTCAAATAGTTGTTGCTTTACTGGAAGATGGAACTACTACATTAAAAAGATTATATCTTGACCAAGGCAAAAAGTGTGTAAGACTTAAGCCAGAAAATAAAAATATGAAAGATATAGTGACAGCAAATTGTTCTATTCAAGGAATAGCTGTAAAAATTATGAAAGACCTAGTATAATTTCTAGGATTAAAAATTGTTTAAAGGTTAGGGGTTGGTATTGGCCAGCCTCTAATAACAAACTTAGAAAAGAAGGATTTAAAGATGAAGAAAAAAATGATAGCCTTCTGTGGTATGTGGGTGTTTAATTAGTTAGTCATCTGTAGTTTTCTTTCCCTAATCCACTTAGAAGGCAATAAGAAAAGAAGGATTGCAGATGAAGAAAAAAAAGAAAAAATTTATTATAGTATGCCCCTACTGTGGCAAGGAATTATGTAAAAGTGGTTTTACAAGTAGTTTTAGTGACATGGAAATCAAATGCTCTAGGTGTGGAGCAAATTTAGAGGTAGAAATTACAAATGGAATAATTACTTATCATCCAGATAAGAGATTATCCATGGTAGCTGAATGTTCAGCTGATTATGAAGATATAAAATAAGATACTTAAGTGAGTTTCTGTGCAATTTATATTTTGGCTATTGGACTAGGCTAGAACCTTTAGGAATAGGAATATAAATTAAAAATCTATAGGAGACTGAATTCGGCTAAAACCGTCAAGAGTTACATAGATAAAATATTTAATCTAGAATCAGAATCTAGATTGTAAAAAAGTTCTCCCTTAAATATTTTAGGCAAAATTGAATAGCTGAGATTTATACAGAGGTGTTGGACTGGGCTAGAACCCTTAGAAACAACAGTTATAAATCAAGAGTTTGTTGACTGGTCTGAACTGGACAAGAATCCTTAAGAGCCACGCAAAACGGAAGTTTTTATCTGAAAAGATAAATCTGTTTTGTGTGGCTCTTTTTT
>JAAZCH010000089.1 GCA_012513395.1 Tissierellia bacterium | reverse complement strand
CGGAGCTATAATAATGGCTTTCACAATAGTAAATGTCCACGATCCTGCACAAATTACAGAAGGTGGGATTTTGGGACTGGCAATATTGTCATACAAGGTATTGGACTTTAATCCGTCAATAATGACGCCTATTTTGGACTTATTATGTTTTACTTTCGCCTTTACATTTTTTGGAAAGAATTTTCTAAAAAAAACGGCAGTGGCATCCTTAGTATTTTCCTTTAGTTATAGATTATTTATGGCTATAGGTCCGATAATGCCTAGTATGTATAATTATCCTTTGATAGCAGCAATTGTCGGAGGAATTGGAATTGGAGTAGGCTGTGGACTTGTTGTAATTCAAGGTTGTGCAGCTGGTGGAGATGACGCTTTAGTATTTATTTTATCAAAAAGATTTAATATTGGAATGTCTAAAGGGTATTTAATTACTGATATAGTAGTTTTAGTTTTATCTCTAATTTATATTCCATTTGGAAGGATTTTCTTTTCACTTGTCACTACAGTTGTATCATCTATAATGGTGGGACAATTTGAAGTTAGAAAAATTGAAAAACCCAGTTTACAATTAACGGCTAATAGCTAATTGTAATAAATAACAAGACTGCAAAAGGCGTTCAACATTTTTAATAATGTTGAACGTTTTTATTTTATTCAAAAAAATTCAAATAAAATAATATTATTTATTTAAATAGGGTAAAATAAAATGGAAGTATTAAGTTAAAATAAAGGGGGGAGTAAATTTGATACTAGAAAAATTTAAAGAAGTATTAGCTACGGTTTTGCCAATTTCCATTTTAGTAATTATTTTTAACTTTACTATTATACCTGTAGACAATGAATATATGCTGCGATTTATTATTGGAGCTATAATGATTATAATCGGTCTAACAATATTTTTACTGGGAGTGGATATTGGAATTACACCTATTGGAGAAACTATGGGCTCAAAAATAGTTTTAAGTAATAAGGTTTGGATAGTTGCAGCAATTGGGCTATTATTGGGGTTTGTAATATCCGTTGCAGAACCGGATTTGCATATTTTGGCTGGTCAAGTTGAGAAAGTTACGATGGAAATTCTTGGAAAAAATATTCTTGTAGTTGTGGTGTCCATAGGAGTTGCAGTATTAGTTTCTCTGGGAATGTTGAGAATTGTTTATTCATTTCCTTTAAATAAATTTTTATTTATTACATATATATTTATATTGATATTTGGATATTTAGCAGAATCATTTTTTATATCTGTTGCCTTCGATGCATCTGGTTCAACTACTGGGGCGTTAACAGTTCCTTTTATTTTAGCTCTTGCAATGGGTGCATCTTCTTTGAACAAGGATTCGGAGTCTGCGGAGGTAGATAGTTTTGGTTTAGTTGGAATAGCTTCTGCTGGTGCTATTTTGGGCGTACTAGTTTTAAATATATTTGTAAAGCCCAATCTAAATGCTACTCCTGACTTATCTAGTACTGGGAAAATCGGAATTATTGGACCCTTTCTCCATGAGTTTCCTGTAGTTGCATTGGAAATATTAATTGCATTATTACCCATTACAATCATTTATATAATTGCAAATAAGATATCTTTTCACCAAAATAAACGTACAACTCAAAGGATATATTTTGGAATATTTCTGACCTTTTTGGGTTTGGTATTTTTCTTAGTAGGAGTAAATGCAGGATTTATGGACGTGGGTAGATATATTGGGTTATATTTAGGGGAAAATGGAAACAAATTAGTAATAGTTTTTGTGGCTTTCTTATTGGGGATTTTAACTATATTAGCAGAGCCCGCAGTTCATGTATTGACTAATCAAATTGAAGATGTGACCAGTGGTTATGTGAAAAAATCTACTGTTTTGATGACGTTGTCCATAGGTGTAGGAATTGCAGTTGCTCTTTCTGTAGTTAAAATTATGGTACCAGGTATGGAACTTTGGCATTTTTTATTGCCGGGTTATATAATAGGTTTTATTTTATCTTATAAGGTCCCTAGTTTATTCGTGGGAATTGCCTTTGATTCAGGTGGTGTAGCATCAGGTCCTATGACAGCTACATTTATTTTAGCTTATGCTCAGGGCATAGCTTCGTCTTTTGAATCGGCTGATTTATTACTGGATGGATTTGGAACGATTGCAATGGTAGCGATGACGCCTGTTATAGCTTTACAATTATTAGGAGTGGTCTATAAGAGTACCGCTGCGAAGGAGGACTCAAATGTTTGATCAAGAACTTTCCGCCATTAGCATGGCCTTAGTTATAGTAGAATCAGGTAAAGGAAGTAAAGTTTTAGAAATAGCTCGACAATCTGGAGTTCAAGGAGGAACGATTTTTTTAGGCAGAGGAACTGCCAGTAGAAATATTATAGATCGCCTTGGATTATCTGATAGAAGAAAAGAATTGGTAATTATGATTGCAGAAACAGAAATAGCTACGAAAGCTATGGATAATATTTCTAAAGTATTAAAATTTGAAAAACCCAATCATGGCATAGGATATATGGAAGATGTTTTAAATGTTTGGGGAACGACTTCTTGTACTGTGGGATATAGGGATTTAAGAAAAGGAGATGATTATGTGTTTAATGCCATTTACACAATAGTAAATAGAGGATTAGCCGATGATGTTATAGATGCTGCCCAAGGAGCAGGGTCAATGGGCGGTACTGTTATACATGCTAGGGGCTCGGGGATTTCTGAAAGACAAAAGGTGTTTTCAAT
>JAAZCH010000088.1 GCA_012513395.1 Tissierellia bacterium | reverse complement strand
TTTTTCTCGGTGTCAGTAAAATGTAGCGAAAAAGAGGTAGGTCTCGTCATCAAAATGACGCCCTTCTCTTTTTTTATTTCAATTCTGTGTACATTAGGAGTGTTACTAGAAGGCTAAAGTAAATTTCGCTTCCTAAGGTGATGGCTAACGGTTCAAAATTCTATTCCTGTGTTGGTGTTTAAGCCTACTGAGAAAGGAGGGATAACCTAGAATATAGTGATATAATAAGTAGTGGTTATTTTACTCTATTGAGTAAATGATAATGTGGGTATAACCCACCAAAACTTTGATTAAGGCTAATAATGTTTGCTTTTTATGTTGAACGCTCTATATAAATAAAAAAGTACAGTGACGAAGGATAACAAGTGACTACTTCTGAAGAGATTAAACGCAGATTGTGGGACGGAGCCAATGAACTCCGAGGTTCAATGGGCGCCAGCCGCTATAAGGACTGTATGCTAGGGCGCAAGATACACTTGATGTCCATTAACTTCGTTTTTATAAGAAGTCGTAATATCGAATTAGGAGAACTAATGACCGTATGCGCCGAAAAAACGGAAAGGTTTGTAAGCGCGCACAAAGACAGGCGATATAATTTTCTAGCAACTATAGTAGATAGAAAAGATGTGTTTTTAAAGAGCGGAGAGGTTGTTCATAAAATTGCAGAGGTATTAGAGAGATTCAGATTAATAGAAACGATTTATATAAGGTAGAGTAGAAATCTAAATTTCAATGTGTTCCACAATAATATAAAAAAATATATATAATAACCGAAATGAGGCGACACTATGAAGATAGGAATAATACAAATTTCTGATATTCATAATAGTAATAGAGATAAATTTAGTAAAGTTGAAGAATTAAATAGTGTATTGAATGCTCATTATCTTTCACATTGTGATTCTATATTTTTAGTAATAAATGGGGATATGGCATTCAGTGGAAGAAAAGAAGAGTATAGTGAAAGTGAGCTTCAAATACTTGAAATTAAAGACGCTATTGAAGAAAAATTAAAAGTATCCTGTGATGTTTACTGTATACCAGGTAATCATGACTGCGATTTTAGCATTAAACCCGTGGGAAGAAAATTACTTATCGATAATATTCAAAAAAATGATATTTCTATTAGCGATGCAATAGTAGAAGAAGTATTGCTACAAGATCAATATCGTTCTTTCGAAGAAATTTTTATACGTGATTGGCAACACACCATTATCAATAAAGAAAATTCCTTAGTTAAAAACATTAGCCATCTTAATCAGAATGGTGATGTAGTTATCAATATTAATTTGATTAACACAGCTTGGATGTCAGAGTTGGATGAAAAACCGGGAAGAATGGTTTTTCCTTGCCAGATTGCTGAAAGTAAGTTCTCTTATGATCCCAGCTGCCTTAACCTAACTATTATGCACCACCCGAGTAACTGGTTGAATCCTAATAATAAACGTGAGTTTGATAAAATAATAATGAAAAATACAGATATTTTATTAACTGGCCATGAACATGGGGATGAGAAGAACAATCTAAATGGAGTATATATTTTTGAAGGTGGCGTTTTAAATGAGAGCGGAAATTCAGATGAGAGTAGTTTTCGAATTCTGACTTACGATGAGCAAATTAGACAACTCGAGGTAATAGATTTCAAATGGAGTAAAATTGAAAAAATGTATACAGAAAAAGAGGGGAAGAAAACATATTCCATATCCCCTAAAGATAATAATGCTGTAGATTTTATGCATAATAAAATTACATTTCAAGCAAATCACGGTTTGTATTTAAATAGCTTAGAGGACCCATTCCGTCATCCTTCTAAAGGCTCATTGAATCTGGATGATATTTTTATTTGGCCTAATTTTAAAAATAAAAAATTAGGAACTGAAAAGAAATTAAATATCTCTGGAGACACTTTTAGAAAACGTCTTAGGGATAGTAGTCCGAGTTATTGGTTAATTCGCGGTTCACGGAAATATGGGAAGACTAGTCTAGCAAAAGCTATTATTATGGATCTTTTTGATTATGGCCTCATTCCTATTATGCAAGATAGCAAAAATATTAAAAAAAGGCATATCAATGATATAGGGAAATATTTAGATAATGAACTAAAAAAACAATTCACTGGCTTGAGTTGGGATAGATTTGTACAGGAAGATATTAAAAAAAAATACTTAATTATTGATAATTGGGACTCGTTAGAAATTAATGAAACAGGAATAGAAAAATTATTTGATAATTTAGAGCCGTTCTTTGGAAATATAATTGTATTAAGCTCAAATTCAAGCGTTACCGTAGAGGAGGTCTTTAAAGCAAATGAGTACGTAATCGAAGGTATGGAGGAATTTGAAATTAGGAAAGTAAGTAATGTAAATCAAGAAGAATTAATAGAAAAGTGGATCAAACGTAAAAATGATTTTAATATGACAAATGAAGAATTCTCACTAAAATTAGAAGAATATACAGATATATTAAATTCAGTTTTTAAGACGGCTACGGTTCCAAAATCCCCATTATATATAAATATTATTCTACAGGCATTACTTAGTGACCAATCCTATGATTTCAAGTCAAAAGGTAGTGCATATTTTTATGAGGTACTTATAAAACAAACCTTGACAAATATTGAGACAAGCGAAGGATACATAGCCACTTTGGATACTTATTTGAGTGAATTAAGTTTTAATATGTTTAATCTTAAAAGTGGATTCTCATATGATGAATGGTTCTCATTTCATAAAAATCATTTAGAAAAATATGATATGAGAGCACAAGACTTTAAATTCGATGTAGTAAAGAAAGAGTTGTTAGAACAGGAATTACTTTCAAATACAGATAGCTTATTCCATTTTAATCATGATTATATCTACTTTTATTTCATTGCTAAATATTTAGTAGATAATATTGATGATAGCGAAGAGATAAAAAACACATTTAGAGAATTAATTCAGGAGATTGAAAATGATGAAAATACGAACATCCTTTGGTTTATAACTCATTTTAAGAGAAATAAATATATAGTTGATGAACTTGTACTTGCTGCCCAGAATTTGCTGAAGGACACGCCAGCCTTAACATTAGATGAAGATATTAGTGTCTTTAATGATTTAATGGAGAATGTACCACGCTTAGTATATAAAGAAGTAAATATCAAAGAAAATCGAAGAAATAGGAATGAAATCCGTGACCAAATAATAGATGAATATGAGGATGAAGAAAATGGTTTGGAACAGAATAGAGATAATATAAGTGAGTATAAACAAAGTCCTGAAGTTATTGAATATATTAGAGCGTGTAAGCTCAGTGAGGCATTTGGAAATGTTTTAAAGAATTATTCTGGTAGTTTATTAAAAAAAGAAAAAGAACTGCTAGCCCAAGTTACCTTAGATCTATCACTAAAATCCCATTCTCAATTAATAAATAGATTTAGTTCTAACACCGATCACTTTGTAAATTTATTTTCTGAAATGATACTTAAGAAAGGAACACGTAATAAAGAGGAAAGTATAAAGAAAAGTAAGGAATTTGTATTCTCTCTTGTTAATGCTCTATGTTTTAGTATGATACAGACAACAGTTTCTGAAATCAGCACAAAAAATCTATTAAATTTATTTGATCGTTTAATAAAGGATGACCAGACTTCTACAGCACTGTCATTGATAAGTTATGGTGTGTTTATTGATAATAATAATTTTAATGATTCGCTGATTAATATAATGAAAGATAAATTTGATGTATTATCTGAAAATAAAATTTCACGTTCTACTCTAAGATTCCTAATTATACACCAGCTTCTTTATTGTGAGATGCCACACCAGAAAAAGCAGAGAGTATGTCAGCTGTTTAATATTGATTACAAAGATGCTGTGAAGGGAAAACAATTAGTTTCCCTTAGAGAAGGAAGCTAGGGAAAGGTCATATGAGATGATTATAAAAAGAATGTGCTCAGATAAGTGATAATGCATGTGGCAGTGAATACGCTAAAAAAACAAAGTTGTAATAAATATACTCAACTATAAGGAGGAGTAATAATGGATAATAGTATGATAACGGACCTAGTGGTAAAGACTGCTGATGTAATGATTAAGAATACTACTGAAACTATTTTTAATAGGATAGATGCAGCGAAAGGAAATCGAGATAGAGAAAAGACAATTTTAGCGTTAGAAGAAATTATAAAAGATCTTCTTGATGACAAGAATAAATTGAATCAAATTATTCGAAGGTATGAAGAGTTATTAGCAATTCAGAAATTATCAAACGAAAATATCGATTACATTACAGAAAATATTGTACCGTTACTCTCACAGATACTAACAAGTGACACCATCACCAAAGGTAATGAAGAAAAAGCTGAGGAAATTAACGAATTTATGACTCTTTTAACTCCATTATTATCAGTGGAGACACTTACCATACTACAATTACTAGGGTTCAATTTTAGAGAAGGTATAGGAATCCCCCTGACTAATTTGGTAAAAGAAACCATAAATAAAAAGGAAATTGAGCAACTGAATTACCACTACAATATAGAAGCTACTAAAACTCAAGGTGAATTATTTAAACTGTTACAAACTCAAGAAGGTCGAGATGCATATCAAAGCATCGTTCAAAAGTAAATAAATCGGAAAATAAAAAATAAATGTAAAAAAATCTGAGCCTAATGTCAACAACGGTTCAAAAATATTGTTTTTCACCGGTTTTTAAAATGTTGTCTGTTTTCAGCAGTCGAGA
>JAAZCH010000014.1 GCA_012513395.1 Tissierellia bacterium | reverse complement strand
TTACTTATTACTATCGTAATAGTCTTTGTGTTTTATAAAAGACCTATTTACGAAGCGATGTTTGTTGGATTTTTAGTGATGGTCGTGGCATTAGGGCGATTTGACCGGATGTTATTTTATATGATAAAACCTGCTACAAATACATTATTTTATGCAATAGTTGCGTTTTTATCGTTGGCATTTATCTTTGGAGAGACGAATGTCGTGAAGTACGTTATCGATTTTATTTTAGCAATTGTAGGAAGATTTAAAGGTGGTGCAGGTTGGGTTGCGTTGATTTCCAGTACATTTATGGCAGCTCTTTCAGGAACTGGACCAGGAAACGTGGCGGCAACAGGAGTATTTACTATTCCGGCCATGATAAATACTAAATTTCCTAGAGAATTAGCTGCGACTACAGAGATGTCTGCAAGCTCTTTAGGACCTGCGATACCTCCATCTGGAACTATACTTTTGGCTTTTGGAGTTTTGGATTCCCTTTATCCAGGAGTATATCAATTATCTTCATTTTGGATGGCGGTATGGGGTGTTGGAATATGGTTTATTATCCAAAGAGCATTTGTGCTTTATGGCTTCATTAGATATTACAAAGTAGAAGCTATACCTGTGGAAGAAAGACCAGATATTAAGGAAACTATTGAAAAAGGCTGGAAAGCTTTGTTAGTTCCTTTAATTATATTTGTACCTTTATTTTTGGATTTCAAGTTCAAAGAGACATTCTTCACCAGTAGATTAGGTGCAGACGGTGCTTCAGCATTATCCAGTTCTGTAATTTTATTTACACCAGGAGTGGCTGCAATTTACGCTTTATTAATTAGCAAAGATGATTTTGAAGGCGGCCTGACTTTTAATACGATTTTCAATTTATTTAAAAGGGGAATATCACAAATTGTGCCTGTAGCTGCGACGGTATATTTTGCATACTGCTTGTCAGAATTATTCGGAGAGGCCAATGTGGGAGCGACATTAGGTGATTACATAGCATCTTTTAATATGACTAAAGTGCAACTGGCAATATTTTTTCCAGTATTAACTGCATTTCTAGGAATGTTTATAACAGGTTCTGCCCAAGTGGCGATATTTGGTTCCATGATAGTTGCAGGTCTTTCTGTAGTTGGAGTAAATCCACTTTTAGCAGCTGCGATGTTGCCTGGAATTACAGGTTCATTAGAAGGAATGACACCACCCCTAGCCTTAGCCATGTATACGGCCATGGGTATTGCCCAATCTAAGATGAAGGAAACATCTATATTGGCTTTAATTTTGGTTGTATGGCATTTACTATTTGCTATTTTGATGTTGGTGGGTATTCTGCCTGTACCATTTATATAAGGAGGATAAAACATGAAACTAAAATTTGCAAAAATTATTGAATCCTTATTTAGTATTTTTGTCATAATTGCTATCGCCGGTGGCGGTATAGTTTTTTTGATGTTTGTAGTAGGAATTATTCTGGGAGGAGATACTGGAAACAGTTTGGCTATAAGTGCTAAAAATGTAGTGATGCCTATGTTTATTAGATCAGCTGCAGTTTCAGTTTTTTTAGGGTTATTACATTACTATATCATAGGAAATCACGCCCTAACTATGGAAGATTCAAGTAATTAAATTAAACTTAGACACAAAAAGGCCAAGAACAAAAATTCTTGGCTTTTTTTTAAGTATTATTCTAGAACTAATTCTTCTACAGATTCCCAAAGTCCGTGGATATTGCAATAGCTCATTGCAAAAAGCTTGCCGTTTTTTTCTGTAGTAAATTTAACTTTAGCTTCAAATGGAGTATATACTCCTTCTTCTCCGTGTGACTTGAAGTCTACATTTGCTACTTCTATTGGCTTTGGATAACCTTCTGGTTGGAAGAAAAGTTTAAACCATGCTATATAGTGTTCAAATGTGTTTGGATGAGGGATTTCCTCTCCTACATTTAATCTTACTACAACTGGTTCACCTTTTCTTGCTTCTTCCACGATAATTACAGGTACGTGTTTTTCACCTTTCCAATCTCCACTAGTAATTGTTTGACTTAACATATTCTAACCTCCTAAGATATTATATTGTTAATATACCCATTCCCATTCCAATAAACAAAATTAACCAAAAGTTTAAAATATATGGTAAAATAAGAATAGGTGAAATATGAAAAAAATGACATTAATTGCCACTACTACATTTGGATTAGAGGCTATAGCTAGAAGAGAATTAGAAGCTCTTGGATATAAAATTAAAAAAGTGACAGACGGAAGAATTTATTTTGATGGAACCCTAGAAGATGTTGCCAATGCAAATATTTGGCTACGAACAGCTGATAGGGTGCTAATTGAGATAGATTCTTTTGAGGCTACAACTTTCGAACAATTATTTGACGAAGTTTATAAATTGCCTTGGGATGAATTTATACCTAAAAATGCAAACTTTATTGTAAACGGAAAGAGTATTAATTCTAAACTCTTTAGCATTTCAGATTGCCAAAGAATCACTGAAAAAGCTATAATCGAAAAATTAAAAACAAAATATGACGTAGAGTGGTTTGAAAAATCTGGCGCACTTTATGATTTAGAAGTATCCCTATTAAGAGATGAAGCGAGTATAACTTTAGATACTACAGGAAGAGGTCTTCATAGGAGAGGATATAGACGTCTACACGGAGATGCACCAATAAAAGAGACATTGGCAGCAGCTATGATTTTACTTAGCTATTGGAATTCAGATAGAGTATTGTATGATCCATTTTGCGGAACGGGAACGATTTTAATCGAAGCAGCTATGATAGGGAAAAACATAGCGCCAGGACTTGAAAGAGGATTTAGTTTTAACAACTGGACTGGCGTGGACAAGGACATATTAAAGCTCAAAAAACGAGAAGCCATGTCTAAGATGGACTACTCTAAAACTTTAAAACTATTTGGAACAGATATAGACCCAGAAGTAGTTAAAATTGCAAAAAGTATAGTTGAAGATTTGGGTTTAGAAGATGATATAACCATTTCAAATTCAGATTTTAGAAAATTTCCACTAGAAGATAACTACGGAGTCGTTATTACTAATCCACCTTATGGAGAAAGATTAGGGCAAGTCGATGTTAAAGAATTAGAAGTGGACTTGGGCAATAAGATGAGACCATTAAAAACTTGGTCTAACTATATCATAACCAGCAGTGAAGACTTTGAAAAGAATTTTAAGAAAAAAGCAGATAGAAAAAGAAAATTATACAACGGAAGAATTAAGGTAGATTATTATCAATTTTTTGGGCCGAAGCCATCAAGCGATAAGTGAGGTAGATGATGCTAAAAGAAAAGGGATTCAAAAACTACCATTTTGAAATTTTGGATAATGTTACTGATTTGATTAGAATAAAAGACTTAGATGACAATATTATCTACACTAATAATGATATTTTAGATACAATCCCAATAAAAAAGAAACGATTAGATGAAAAAGAAACGAAATCTTATAAAGTGCATATTGATACAATTGATGGAATAATGCAATCTGAACAAAGGATTATGGGAATAGACTATTCCATAAAATCTTCTCCGATTTTCAATAATGAAGGAAAAGTTATTGCATCTGTGGAGGTTTTCAGAGATGTGACTAGGGAAAGAGAACTGGAAAAAGCTTTAATGGAAAGCACACAGGAAATAGAGCAAGATTTAGTGTTTGCAAAATTGATACAAAGGAGAATTCTTCC
>JAAZCH010000087.1 GCA_012513395.1 Tissierellia bacterium | reverse complement strand
TTTAATTCAAGCAACAATCAGTAATTTTCCGGATTTTAATAGGATGCTAGAATCACTACTTTCCAATCCAAATACTTTAATAATAAGTATGATAGGAATATCTACATTCTTTGGACTTGCCACTGGTTTTCAGCCTGCAGCTTTGGGAGTAATAATTCCAGTTATCGGTGGAATGTCTTTATCCCTAGCCAGGATGACAGCTCTTGCTCATATTGCTTTTGCCTGGAGCTTTGTAGGATATTTCTTCTCGCCCCTTCATTTATGCCAGTTATTTACAGTGGAATACATGAAACTAGAGAATGCAGAAGTTTATAAGAAATACTCGAAGTTTATTATAATATTGGTAATAGCGTTGTTAATAGAAAATTTCGTGTTACTTTCTATAATTAAGTAATTTTCCAAAGACCTAAGTTTTATATCTTGGGTCTTTTCTTATTTTCAAAAATAAAGGGTATAGTCTTTAATAAGAATAATAAATTATGGAGGTATTAATATGGACTATAGAATTGAAAAAGATAGTTTAGGCGAAGTTAAAGTGCCATCGAATAAATATTGGGGTGCACAAACCCAAAGAAGTTTGGAAAATTTCAAAATAAGTTCAGAGAAAATGCCTATTGAAATAATAAGGGCTTTTGCAATTTTGAAAAAAGCAGCAGCTAGAACAAATTATGAATTAGGTTTGTTAGACGAAAAGATTGCAAATACAATTGATGAAGTTACTGATGAGATAATTGACGGGAAGTTAGATGAGAATTTTCCTTTAGTAGTTTGGCAAACTGGAAGTGGAACTCAATCTAATATGAATGTAAATGAAGTAATTGCTAATAGAGGGAATGAAATTCTTGGTGAAAAAATGATTCATCCCAATGACCATGTAAATAAATCCCAAAGTTCCAACGATACATTCCCCACTGCCATGCATATTTCAGCAGTATCAATACTAGAAGACAAATTAATTCCGTCTTTGGAAAAATTAGAAGGGACTTTTAAAAAGTTATCAAATGAATATCAAGACATTATCAAAACAGGGAGAACTCATCTTCAAGATGCGACCCCATTGACTCTAGGACAAGAAATTAGTGGATGGCATAGAATGCTTGAGAAATCTAAAGAAATGATTTTGCTAAGCGTAAATCCACTAAAGGAAATAGCTTTAGGTGGTACAGCAGTAGGAACAGGACTAAACGCTCACGTGGATTTTGCACCAAAAGTAGCTGGTCATATTTCTGAAATCACTGGAAAAGATTTTGTAACAGCTAAAAATAAATTCCATTCTTTAACATCTAAAGATGAACTTGTATTTTCTCATGGAGCTTTGAAAGCTTTAGCAGCTGATTTGATAAAAATTGGCAATGATGTTAGGTGGTTAGCCAGTGGACCTAGATCTGGAATTGGAGAGATTTTCATTCCAGAAAATGAGCCGGGATCTTCAATTATGCCTGGAAAAATTAATCCAACGCAAGTAGAGGCTTTGACTATGGCATGTGGACAAGTCTTAGGAAATGACGTGGCAATAGCTTTTGGAGCATCCCAAGGAAATTTCCAACTAAATGTTTTTATGCCCCTTATGATTTACAATTTCTTAAAATCTGCAACTCTTCTAGGGGATTCAATGATTTCATTCAATGACAATTGTGCAGTAGGAATCAAGCCTAATAAGGAAGTGATTGAGAAAAATTTAGAGAATTCTTTGATGTTAGTAACTGCATTAAATCCCTATATTGGATATGACAATGCGGCGACTATTGCGAAAAAAGCTCATAACGAAGGCAAGACATTAAAAGAAGCAGCCATAGAATCAGGTTTATTAACAGATGAAGAATTTGATCGATATGTTAGACCAGAAAATATGATTTCACCTAAAAAATGATTAAATATCATACCAAAAAATGTGATAGATATGTTTAAAAATCTTGTTTTGTGGCATTAATAAGATAACAAAAACAATTAATTTATCAAAATTAGAATCGGAGGACCACAATATGAAATGGAAAGGTCGAAGAAGCAGTAGTAACGTCCAAAAACGAGGTAGCGCTAGCTCTGGAAGTGGAGGATTTAGTGGCGGGGGCTTCGGTGGTGGAGGCAGACGTACTGGCGGAGGAGGCGGAGGTTTTCCAATACCTATGGGTGGTGGAATAGGAACGATAATATTAATAATAATAGTTATGTTATTATTTGGTAATCCTTTTGGTGGAGGAAATACACCCACTCAACCCGGTAACGTACCACAAGAAAATTCGGCACAACAAGATTTATCAGCAGAGGAAGCAGAATTGCAAGACTTTTTATCTGTAGTCTTAGCTGATACAGAAGATTATTGGAATAAAATTTTCCAAGACAACAATATGCAATATAGAGAACCTACTTTAGTTTTATACCAAGACACTGTTCAAAGTGGTTGTGGTGCAGCTAGATCTAACATGGGACCGTTTTATTGCCCAGCAGATGAAGGTGTATATATAGATGTAGCATTCTATCATGACTTAAAAAATAATTATGGTGCTCAAGGTGGAGAATTTGCTATGGCTTACGTTTTAGCTCATGAGGTAGGACATCATGTGCAAAAACTTCTAGGAGTTACTGATGAAGTCTTTTCACTTCAGCAAAGACTACCCGAAAAAGAATTTAACAAATACATGGTAAGAATGGAATTACAAGCTGATTATTATGCAGGAGTATTTGCCCATTACACTCAAAGAAGTGGATATCTAGAAGAAGGTGATTTCGAAGAAGCTCTAAGTGCTGCAGCAGCAGTAGGAGATGACAGAATTCAAGAACAAGCTTGGGGACAAGTGGTACCTGATAAGTTCACCCACGGAACTAGTGATCAAAGAATGGAATGGTTCAAAAGAGGATTCCAATATGGAACCTTACAAGACGGAGATACATTTAACGCACCAAGTTTATAAAAATCAAATATTAGTTTAAATTATTTTCGGCGTATTAGATAATTAAATTTATCAAATATGCCGTTTTTAATTAATATGCTTTTATTTAATTATCATTCTTATATATTCGGTACATGTTCTATTTTAAAGTATCAAAATAATATATAATAGTATTATAAGAATAGATTTTCAAGAGAAAAGGAGAGGAGATTTGCAATGAATAAAGGTAATGTATTGGCAATTGGGAATTTAGATTCTGGCAAAACCACATTAATAAATGCAGTTTTAGGTGACGATGTAAATGTATCTTATTGGGACAAAATGGGAACTCCAGGAGAACTTGCAATTTATGATAGTGAAACTGTACCCTTTCGAATTATCGAAACCGTTGGCTTTGAACCTTCTTTACTAAAAGAACAAAAAACTATTAATTCTATAAAGAAATGGATTAAAAAAAGTAAAAAAAATGACAGTATTGAAAATGATATCAGTGTAATATGGTTTGTAATAGACGCAACAGAAAGTAAACTTATTCCTGAAAGAATTAAGGAATTGGTTAAAGTTACTTCCCATTGGAAATCAGTACCAGTTGTGGTAGTTTTGACGAAATCTTATGCAGAATTTGATAGGGAAGCTAATGTTGAATCAGCTTATATCGCATATGCAAAACAGAAAAAATATTTAGTAAATTTGAGAAAAATTCTACCCGTAGTGGCTTCTACATATATGCTAAATGAAAATGCCTTTGCTCCTCCAGAAGGAATAGAAGAATTAATTGATTTGACAAACGAATTAATGCCTGAAGGTTTGCAAATTGCAGAAAATAATTTAAGTAAGTTCAAATTAAATCAAAAAAAGAGTTTTGACTCATGGAATGACTGTAGCAGCCACCACTGCGGCAGTAGCTGTTGCTGCGACTCCAATTCCATTACCAGATGCTCACATTTTAGTACCCATTGAGGTTAAATTAATTAATTCTATTGCCAAAACATATGGAATAGAAAAAAATGATGATTCTAATCCTTTTTTTCAAACTTTTGTTGAAATGGGAACCGTTGGGATTGCTGCCAAAGCTGCTATCAATGGAATGAAGTTAATTCCTGGAATTAATATAGGAGCTACCTTAGTCAATGCAATTGTAGCAGGAGTTATAGTGGCATCTCTAGGGGAAGGTGCAATTTTTATATTTGAACAAATACATTTAGGAAAAAAGACAACAGCAGATATTAACTGGCTAAATGAATTTATGGAATCCAAACAAATTCCACAAATAGTAAATATGATAGAGGAAATTACCAAAAAAATTGACTCTAAAACTGAAGCAAAGGACATTCCA
>JAAZCH010000086.1 GCA_012513395.1 Tissierellia bacterium | reverse complement strand
TCCACGGCAGAAGGCGGAGATTAAATAAATGAAGACAATTTTAGTAATTGATGGCCAAGGCGGTAGATTAGGAAGCGAATTAGTAGAAAAACTTTTAAAATTAGAAGAAGAATTTGAACTAATCGGTATAGGCACCAACTCCTTGGCGACTCAGGCTATGATAAAAGCAGGATGTAACATGTGCGCTACGGGAGAAAATCCGGTGGTCTTCAATTCTAAAACTGCAGATTTAATAATAGGCCCTATAGGAATAGTAATTGCAAATTCTCTTTTAGGAGAGATAACTCCTAACATGGCCAGGGCTGTGGGGGAAAGTCCGGGAAAGAAAATCCTAATACCCATAAACAAATGTGATAATTTTGTAATAGCAGCCCAAACCCATAACTTTAAAGACTTAATAGATATGGCAATAGAAAAAGTAAAACAAGAACTGGCTTAGAAATAGGCCAGTTTTTATCTATAAACTATTTACATTTGGGTAATAATCAAAGGATAAGAAAAATTTTGAAAGGAATGAGAAAAATACAACACTATAATTGGGATTTAAGTAAAATATATAAAACAGAAACAGAATTTGAAGAAGAAATCCAGTATGTAAGAGAATTAAATGAAAAACTAAAAGCTTTGGGAGAAGATATAAAAGGAAATTTTAAAAGTTATCTAGAAACTATGACAGATGCTAGAAGAAGAATTTATAAACTTAGAACTTACTCTCATAGAAAACATGACGAAGATACTAGACAAACCCATGGCCAAAAAATCAGCATGACAGTAGAAAATTTGGCAAATGATTATGACACTATCACATCTAATTTCAGACCAAGTCTTTTATCATTATCGAAGGAAGAATTAGAAAAATTAATAGAAGATTATGATTTAGAAAATTATAGAAAGTATCTGGATAAAATATTTAGATACAAGGAACACACCCTCACCGCAGGAGAAGAAAAAATCCTAGGATCATTATCCTTTTTACAAGGTGCACCAGCCGATGCATACAATCTATTGATGAACTCAGATATTGAATTTCCATTTATAGAATCAGCAGGCGTAAAGCTATCCCATGCTAATTATGTAAACTTAATAAAAAACAAAGACGAAGAAGTTCGAAAAGAAACTTTTATTAAATATTACGAAACGTTAAAAGGCGTAGATAACACTATATCTTCTTTACAATTTAATAATGTAAAGGGATTAGCCGCAGAAGCAAAACTTCGAAATTTTAACTCAGCAAGAGAAATGGAACTTTTTAAAGATGACGTAGAAGAAATAGTTTACGATAATATGATAGAAGCAGTGAGAGAAAATCTTCCACATCTTCACAGGTACTATGAGATTAAGAAAAAATACCTTGGACTAGAAAAACAGCATATGTATGACATTTATCTTCCCCTTGCTACTGAAGAAGACAAAAAAATTACCTACGACGAAGGAAAGGAAATTATCTTAAAAGGTTTGACTCCTCTGGGAGACGAATATTTAGAAATTATAAAAGAAGCATTTGATAATAATTGGATAGATGTTTACCCACAACCAGGAAAGAGACCAGGAGCTTACTCCTCAGGATCATATGATACTGAACCATATATTCTGATGAACTACACAGATAATTTAGACTCAGTATTTACGCTAGCTCACGAATTGGGACACTCAGTCCATTCATATTACTCTAGAAAAAATAACGACTTTCTATACTCAGGATATACGATATTCGTTGCGGAAGTAGCATCTACAACAAATGAATTAATTTTACTAGATTATCTTATGAAAAACGCAACTAGCGATGGAGAAAAAATCTATCTCATAGACTTCTATATCGACAATTTCAAAGGCACAGTTTTCAGACAGACCATGTTTGCAGAATTTGAAAAACTTACTCATGAATCAGTAGAAAACGGACAAGTATTAACACTAGACGATTTCAATAAAATCTTTTATAAATTAAACCAAGATTATTTTGGAGAAGCAGTAATTTCAGACGAAGATATACAATTAGAATGGGCGAAAATTCCCCATTTCTATAGCAACTTCTATGTCTATAAATACGCAACAGGATTTTCTACAGCAGTAAAATTAGCAAAAAATATTCTAGAAGGAGATCAAGAAGCACTAGAAAAATATATAAACTTCCTAAAAGACGGAGGCAATAACTTCCCCCTAGACCAACTAAAAGCAGCCGGAGCAGATATATCCAAAAAAGAAACCATAAACGAAGCTATGGAAGTATTTAAAGGACTAGTAGATGAATTGGAAGAATTAACAAAATAAGTAAAAACTAAGCCACCAACGATGAACTGGTGGTTTTTTTATGTAACGATAAACTGTCCACATATGTGGAAAATTATTTAAAAAAAATAAGTCATTTTCATTATTCGAATCCTTATAAGGATAGAAAGATAAATTTTTAAATATGTTCATTTTAAATGAATTTTTTGCTATATACATAGAACCTTTCAAATCAAAAATATTAAATTTAAAAAACTTAAGTTGATTTCGATTTTAAAATGCATATACCGTTAGAAAGAGATTTTATAAAAAAATTAAAATACGGAGGGAAATTATGAGAAGATGGGAAAACCAAAACTTTGCAAAAGACGAAAGAGGAACGAATAGAAAAATCGCTGGCCTAGTCATGGCGAAAATAATCCTAGATTATGATATTGATGTAGATAAAATACTGGAATATTTGAGATATTATGATGGGTTGGTGGATATGATGGGGGAAAGTGAGCGAGTTGAAAAAATAATTTAGTATGATATCATATAATATATATTAATTTAGTTGGAAATAATAAATATTTTTACAATAGGATAAGTTAATATTGAACTTCAAAATTTAATATACTATCATATAATAAAGGAGGATTTAAATTGCTTAGTAAATTAGAAATACACTTTAAAGAAGATAATGAACTTCACAGCAATATGGGCAGTTTATTTCATGGAGCTCTGATAGAGAATATCCCAAATGATTATGCAACTAAACTTCACCAAGGTGGACTTAAACCATTTACCCAAAGTTTATTAAAAAATGACGAAGGGTTTTATTGGGAAATCACTACAACTACGAAAGAGTCATATCAAAATATTGTTGAACCCCTATTAAGAATTAACTCAATATATATAAAAAAAATAAATAAAGAAATTGAATTTAAGAAAAAAGCTGTAGAGACAATATCAAAAGATGATTTCATCAGAGAGAAATTGTTTTTAAAAAATCCAAACAAGTACATAACTTTGGAATTTATAAGTCCTACTGCATTCAAAAGTCAGGATATTTATTTAAACATACCTACTTCTAGGTTAATAATACAAAGTCTGTTAAATAAACTAGATGCCTATTCAGACAATTATGAGTTTCATTCAGCAGAATTAATTGAGAATTTAGAGAACATAATATTTTTTGCCAATTATAAACTCTTTTCTACAAACTTTCATGTTGAAGGGCAAAAAATTCCAAGTTACAGAGGTGAGATAACAATAAGTGTAAATGGTCCACCCCATCTAGTAAGTTTAGTTCATTTGCTCATATCCTTCGGAGAATATTCCGGTGTAGGAATGAAAACTTCTCTAGGAATGGGAAAAATTAGAAAGAAAGGAAGTGAACAATGGATTCCAAAAAATACAATGTAATTTTAGGCTGTTTGTTGCACGACACTGGAAAATTAAGATATCGACATTATGACAAAAGGAACCATTCGATAAGTGGTAGAGATTTTTTAGTTGAAGAATTAGAACTAAGTGATAAAGAAATATTAAATATGGTATTTACTCATCACCATAAGGACTTAATGGATGCAAAATTTGAAAAGAATCACATTGCTTACATATCATATATTGCTGATAATATAGCTTCATTTTCTGACAGGAGAAGAGTTGAAAATGGAGCAAAAAAGGGCTTTGATCCTTTTATAAATCTGCAATCTGTGTTTAATTTGTTGAACAATAATGATAGAACAGGTTACTATGAACCCAAAATGTTGCAAAATAATAGTCCAGCTTTTCCAACTATCAACGGTAGAAAGTGGACGGAGGAAGACTATGGCAAGATTTTGAATACAATTAAAGACAATCTCAAAAATATTGAAAATACAAAAGACTATCTAGAGTCTTATCTACAAGTTCTTGAATCCACTCTATCATTCGTTCCCTCATCATCAAATATTGGAGAATATGTAGATATTTCTCTATATGATCACGTAAAACTAACAGCAGCATATGGGTCTTCTATTTTTGACTACTTGGAATCAAAAAGTAGATATGATTATGAAAATGATTTATTTAAAAATCGAGAATCGTTTTACGACGAGAAAGCGTTTTTATTGTGTTCCTTAGACTTATCTGGAATTCAGAACTTCATATACAATATTATTAAAAAAGATGCATTGAAAGCTTTAAGATCTAGATCATTTTATTTAGAATTGATATTAGAAGCTATTATTGACGAAATTTTAGATAGATTGGAATTAACAAGAGCAAATCTAATTTATTCAGGGGGAGGAGGTTGTTATTTAATATTAGGTAATACTGAAAAAGCAAAGATGACGTTAAATAAAATAAAGGAAGAAACTAATAAGTGGTTTATGGAAGAATTTGGAGTTGATTTATATCTGACACTTGCATATGAGGAAGCTAGCGCAAATAATTTTAGAGATAAGCCACAGAATAGTTACAGTCAATTATTCAAAAATCTATCTAATCAATTAAGTCAACAAAAAATGACGAGGTATACGCGAGAAAATATTGAATACTTGAACACCAAGATGAAACCTGATGGTGATTTGGAATGTAATAACTGTAATAGAACAGATACAGTAAATGAAAATGGTTATTGTGAGATGTGTGATTCTATAATCAAGGTTTCCTCAAGTCTAATAGACAAGGATTATTTATTAATCACTAAAGAAGAAAAGGATTTTTCAGGATTATCACTTCCATTTGGTCAATGGATTTATCCCGTGGATGATAAATATTTACGTGCAGCGATGAAAGATGAAAACGCATATGTAAGAAGTTATTCTAAGAATAATTTCCATACCGGTAAAAGAATTTCTACAAATTTGTGGATGGGAGATTATACTTATGACAAATTTATCAGTGATTTGGCGGAAGATGGATCAGGGATAAATAGAGTAGCAGTGTTACGAGCAGACGTAGATAATTTAGGAAAAGCTTTTATACAAGGATTTGTCAGGAATGAAGATAGATCTTTGGTGAGTTTGTCTAGGACAGCGACACTATCTCGAATGTTTTCCATGTTTTTCAAATCAAATATCAACTATCTATTAGAAAATCCAAAATTTATACTTGACGGTAGAGAAAATACTGAACAGAGAAAATGTAATATCATTTATTCAGGCGGAGATGATATTTTCTTGGTAGGGCAATGGGCAGATGTTATAGGATTTGCAATAGATTTGCAAGAAGCCTTAGGATATTTTACAGAAGATAGTGTTACCATTTCGGCAGGAGTAGGAATATTTCCTCCTAAATATCCAATAAGTTTGATGGCAGAAGAGACAGCAAGATTAGAAGCAGCAGCCAAAGATTATTCAACAACTATAAACGGAGTTATATATGAGAAAAACGCCATTTCTCTATTTGAAAATAATATGACATTTTCATGGGAACAATTCAAGAAGAAAGTTGTAGAAGAAAAACTAGATTTACTCAGACGTTATATGGAAATAATGTACAAAGATGAAGAATCATCTGGTAATTCTATGCTTTATAAGATATTAGACTATCTTCGAAACATTGAGGACAAAATAAATTTTCCAAGGTTACTATATTTGATAGCAAGAAAAAAACCCAATAGTGAAGAAGGCAAGACAATCCAAAGAGAACTTTCGGAAAAATTTTATATATGGGCTAAAAATGAGGAAAGTCGAAAAGAATTAGAAATGGCAATAATACTATATGTGTATGAAAATAGAGGTGAAAATTAAATGAGCAATAGAAGATATAATAACAATAGGCAGCCAGTTATTTCTGCAAAAGATGTAACAAAAACTAATTTTTCTGACAAGGCAGAAGAGGTAATAAGATCTTACGGTGGAAGTGCAAAAGTAACTACTTCACAAATTCGACCAATGTTATCACGAATTAATGAATTAGTGCAAAATAGTAGAAAAAACTCTGGAATATTAACAGATGAAGAGATAAGCGGCTTACAATATCTAAAAACTACAATTGTTTATTCATCAGGTAGAGAATTTAGTACAAAAGATTTTGTTATAAAAGCCAATTTATTGGAATTTGTAAATAGAATATTAGAAAGTAAAAATAGAGATGATTTAGAATTATTTGGAAAATATTTTGAATCTTTGGTAGCTTTTCATAAATATTTGGGAGGAGAGTAATGAAATATAATAAAATCAGCATAGAAGGAACAATTGAAATCATAACAGGACTGCATATTGGAGGATCCAAAGAATTTTCCGCTATAGGTGCAGTTGATATCCCAGTAATCTACGACCCACTATCCAAACTTCCCATGATACCAGGAAGCTCTATCAAAGGGAAGCTGCGTACGTTATTAGCAAGGAGATACAATAAAAATCCATTTGCAGACCATAAAGACGATTCTGATATAATAAGTAGAATATTCGGAAGTTCCAACAAAGAGAAAGGTTTTAGGGGATCGCGAATTCTTGTATCCGATAGTATATTAACATCCGATGAAGAAAAAAGATTAAAAAACTTAGGTGTTGATGACATTACTGAAGTTAAATTTGAAAATACAATTAAGAGAACTGATGGTGTTGCAAATCCACGCCAAATAGAAAGAGTTATTAGAGGAGCGCAATTTCCCCTTCACATCATATATGACGTATTTGACGAAGAAGAAGCTTTAGAAGATCTAAAATTAATAAAAGAAGGATTTGAGTTGTTGGAAAATGATTATATAGGAGGACATGGCAGTAGAGGATACGGTAGAGTTAAATTTACTGACATTCAATGTTTTGCAATTACAGACGATTGTTCAGATGGATTTATAGAAGAAATTGAAAAGTTGTGGTAGTCATGAATTTAAAATTGAAAACCTCTATAATTAAATGTGAATTCCCTAGAGGCATACACATTGGAGAAAACAAATTATGGGATGCTGAAATGAGTATTTCTGCAGATACAATATTTTCAGCAATGTGCCACGAAGCCAAGAAACTAAAATCTGATGGTATAGAAGAAATCGTAAGGTTAGTGGAAAATGATAATCTATTAATAACTGATGCGATGCCATTTTTTCAAGACGAACTTTTCCTACCAAAACCATTTTTAACAATCCGAGGAGAGGAAAACGACAGTTCGTTAAAAAAGTTATTTAAGAGAATAAATTATATTCCCTTAAGTCATTGGAATAAATACATCAAAGGCAGCAGCAATCCCAAAGAAATTATTGAAATATTAGAAATGATAGACCATTCATCCATATTTACAAAAATTAACCATGATATAGAAGGAAATCATGACCTTTATAGAGTTGGTGTAAGATATTTTCCGGAAAATTCAGGATTGTACTTTATAATTCGATATCTAGAAAACATTGAAGACATGCTAGATGATTTAGTCTATAGTTTATCCTATTCTGGAATTGGTGGGAAAAGGAGAATTGGAGTAGGACAATTTGAATTCACTGTTGAAGAATTACCGAATACTTTTGAAAATTTAATAAATGGTGATTACAAGACGTGGATGAACATGTCCATAGGATTGCCTGACAGGGATGAATTAGATGTAATAGACTCTTCATTAGGATATCAGTTAGTTAAAAGAAGCGGTTTTGTTACCTCAGAACGAATAGGAGGGCAATCCTTGTTGCCAGCTCGTAAAAAAGATATATTTATGCTCAAGAGTGGTTCGATATTTACAAAAAAATTCAAAGGAAAACTATTTGATGTTTCGGATGGATTTGAACACCCAGTATATAGATATGGAAAACCTATATATATAGGAGTTGAAGCAAATGACTGAGAAAAATTATAAAATAAAAATCATAACTAGAGGACCAGTCCATATAGGATCTGGTGAAGTAATTAAGAAGAATGAATATGTATTTACAGGGAAACAGATTCAAATACTAGACAATAAAAAATTCTTTTACTTATTGATGAAAGAAGACTTAGTAGAAAAATATGAAGACTTTATCATGAATTCTAGAGGTGGAGAACTATATCAATTTATTAAAAACTATAAATTATTAGGAAAATACGAAAAAGCCATTAGATATGCTATGGATGGTTCCATTTTCGATTTCAAAACAAGAGGAAAGGGAAAGACTCTAAATAATATTAATCTTACAGTAAAAGATCCGTACAATATGCCATATGTACCAGGGAGTTCCCTTAAAGGAGCTCTAATAAACAACTTACTGTTCAGTGTGGGACTTAAACATCAAGAAGAATTTACTAGAAAATATACTGAAAAACTTAAAAGACATCGAAAAAATGATAATAGGCTTGCAAATGATATAACCAGTGATTTAGAAAGCAAACTCAACTTGAATAATGGACAAAAAAACTTTAAGATTGGAGATTTAATTTCTATAAGTGATTCTAAGCCAATAGATTTAGAAAAACTCACAATAGCTCAAAAGACAGATTATATTCCATCGCTAAACCCAGATAAAGAAGGAAAAACAAATACAATAAACTTATTGAGAGAAAGTATAAGAACAAACACAGTAATAGAGTTTGATTTAAAATTGAAAAACGCAGAACTAATCGATATAGATTTAATAGAAGAGTCTATCGAAAATACCTTCGATATAATTGATAGTTATCCAAGAACAAAAGGAGATTTAGACGAGTTAGAAGGAATGCATATATATTTAGGAGGAGGGACTGGATTCATCACCAAAACTTTTTTATATGGCATAATAAATCAAAACCATATTATCAACACAACAGCTGATATTCTTCAAGATAGATTTAGAAAAATAAATAGAGATTATGATAAAGATTTGGGGCTAGCACCTAAAACTGTAAAAGAAGCTAAAACTAGCTACGATGATTTTGAAGAGACGGGACTATGCGAAATTAAATTTATTGAAAAATAATACGAAGGTACGCTAGAGTGAAATCAATGATTATAGAATTATTTTGCTTTTTTAACAAATAAAATTTGAAAAAAGTATCTTCTCATACGTAAATAGGTATTTAAAAGGGCAAAACATCATTAATACAGGCGACGGTGATGATAAAAAATAAATCCCTTAAAGGGACGGAAACATAAGCTCATTCTGTTGTATCGCTACGATATAGCGG
>JAAZCH010000085.1 GCA_012513395.1 Tissierellia bacterium | reverse complement strand
TAAAAAGATATTGAGAAGCTCAGAGTTTTTATAAGAAAAAATAACAAAATAAAAAAGCATCAACACCATCAACTGATTGCAAAAGTACGAAAGGACTTTCTTTACGACCCAACGCAGTCTTTTTTTGGTCGTAATACGTCCATCGTTTGCGCAAAAACGAGGGGGTGTAAAAAATGCTAAATCGAACGTTAAATTTTCTTAATTTATCAAAAAGAGGATTAGTAAATATTATCCTCGGAGCTATAATAATGGCTTTTACAATAGTAAATGTCCACGATCCTGCACAAATTACAGAAGGTGGGATTTTGGGACTGGCAATATTGTCATACAAGGTATTGGACTTTAATCCGTCAATAATGACGCCGATTTTGGACTTATTATGTTTTACTTTCGCCTTTACATTTTTTGGAAAGAATTTTCTCAAAAAGACGGCAGTGGCATCCTTAGTATTTTCCTTTAGTTATAGATTATTTATGGCTATTGGTCCAATAATGCCTAGTATGTATAATTATCCTTTGATAGCAGCAATTGTCGGAGGAATTGGAATTGGAGTAGGCTGTGGCCTTGTTGTAATTCAAGGTTGTGCAGCTGGTGGAGATGACGCTTTAGTATTTATTTTATCTAAAAGATTTAATATAGGAATGTCTAAAGGATACTTGATTACTGATATAGTAGTTTTAGTTTTATCTCTAATTTATATTCCATTTGGGAGGATTTTCTTTTCACTTGTCACTACAGTTGTATCATCTATAATGGTGGGGCAATTTGAAGTTAGAAAAATTGAAAAACCCAGTTTACAATTAACGGCTAATAGCTAATTGTAATAGATAGCAAGACTGCAAAAACGTCCAATATTTTAAATATGTTGGATGTTTTTTATTTTATTGAAAAAAATTAAATGAAATATTATTATTTATCTAAATAGGGTAAAATTAAATAATAGTATTAAGTTGAAAAAAAGGGGGGAGTAAATTTGATACAAGAAAAATTTAAGGAAGTACTAGCTACGGTTTTACCAATTTCCATTTTAGTAATTATTTTTAATTTTACTATTATACCTGTAGATAATGAATATATGTTGCGATTTATTATAGGCGCTATGATGATTATCATCGGTCTAACTATATTTTTACTGGGAGTGGATATTGGAATTACACCTATTGGCGAAAATATGGGTTCGAGATTAGTACTTAGTAATAAAATTTGGATAGTTGCTGCCATTGGGCTATTATTGGGGTTTGTAATTTCTGTTGCAGAACCAGATTTACATATTTTGGCTGGCCAAGTAGAGAAAGTGACAATGGAGATTCTTAGCAAGAATATTCTTGTAGTTGTGGTGTCCATAGGAGTTGCAGTATTAGTTTCTTTGGGAATGTTGAGAATTGTTTACTCATTTCCTTTAAATAAGTTTCTATTTATTGTATATATATTTATATTGATATTTGGATACTTAGCAGAATCGTTTTTTATATCTATTGCCTTTGACGCTTCTGGTTCAACTACTGGAGCATTAACAGTTCCCTTTATTTTGGCTCTTGCAATGGGGGCATCTTCTTTGAACAAGGATTCTGAGTCTGCGGAGGTAGATAGTTTTGGTTTAGTTGGAATAGCTTCTGCTGGTGCCATTTTAGGCGTGCTAGTTTTAAATGTATTTGTAAAGCCAAATCTAAATGCTATTCCTGATTTATCTAGTACAGGAAAAATTGGAATTATTGGACCTTTTTTACATGAATTTCCAGTAGTTGCATTGGAAATATTAATTGCATTATTACCCATTACAATTATTTATATAATTGCAAATAAGATTTCTTTTCATCAAAATAAACGTACAACTCAAAGGATATATTTTGGAATAATTCTGACTTTTTTAGGTTTGGTATTTTTCTTAGTAGGTGTAAATGCCGGATTTATGGATGTGGGAAGATATATTGGATTATATTTAGGTGAAAAGGGAAACAAATTAATAATAGTATTTGTAGCATTTCTATTAGGGATTTTAACTATATTAGCAGAGCCAGCAGTTCACGTACTGACTAATCAAATTGAAGATGTGACCAGTGGTTATGTGAAAAAATCTACTGTTTTGATGACGTTGTCCGTAGGTGTAGGAATTGCAGTTGCCCTTTCTGTAGTTAAAATTATGGTACCAGGTATGGAGCTTTGGCATTTTTTATTGCCAGGATATATAATAGGATTTATTTTATCTTACAAGGTTCCTAGTCTATTTGTGGGAATTGCTTTTGACTCAGGTGGGGTAGCATCAGGGCCTATGACAGCTACATTTATTTTAGCCTATGCTCAAGGAATAGCTTCGTCTTTTGAATCGGCTGATTTATTACTAGATGGATTTGGAACAATCGCAATGGTGGCTATGACGCCTGTTATAGCTTTACAATTATTAGGAGTGGTCTATAAGAGTACCGCTGCAAAGGAGGACTCAGATGTTTGATCAAGAACTTTCTGCCATTAGTATGGCTTTAGCGATAGTAGAAACGGGTAAAGGAAGTAAAGTTTTGGAAATAGCTCGACAATCTGGAGTTCAAGGGGGAACGATTTTTTTAGGAAGAGGAACAGCCAGTAGAAATATTATAGATCGCCTTGGATTATCTGATAGAAGAAAAGAATTGGTAATTATGATTGCTGAAACAGAAATAGCTACGAAAGCTATGGATAATATTTCTAAAATATTAAAATTTGAAAAACCCAATCATGGAATAGGATATATGGAAGATGTTTTAAATGTCTGGGGTACTTCTTCTTGTACTGTTGGATATAGAGATTTAAACAAAGGAGATGATAATGTGTTTAATGCCATTTACACAATAGTAAATAGAGGATTAGCCGATGACGTTATAGATGCAGCCCAAGGAGCAGGGTCAATGGGCGGTACTGTTATACATGCTAGGGGCTCGGGGATTTCTGAAAGACAAAAGGTGTTTTCAATTACTATAGAACCTGAAAAAGAAATAGTGATGATTCTATCTCCAGGAGATAAAACAGAT
>JAAZCH010000084.1 GCA_012513395.1 Tissierellia bacterium | reverse complement strand
TAAAATATAAATTTTATTTTCTGAAATACAGTAGAGAATTTATCCTTTCTGTATTAGAATAGATGGAATGAATAAATTACAACGGATAGAAATAAATATTAGAATTTTTAAGGAGGAAGTTAATATCAAATGGGTTCAAAATTAAAAAAATTTTTACAAAGGAAAAATGTAGAAATTTCAGTCCAAAGATATTTCATTGAAGCTTTGGGTTTGATGGCTTATGGATTATTTGCGTCATTGCTCGTGGGGACGATTTTAAATACCATAGGAAAGCAGCTCAATATTCCATTTCTAAGTGAAAGCATTTGGCCCATTGCCCAGCAGATGACGGGAGCTGCCATCGGTGTAGCTGTCGCATATGGACTGAGATCACCGGCCTTGGTTTTATTTGCATCTACTATTACAGGGACTGCTGGAAATATTCTCGGAGGTCCAGCGGGAGCGTTTTGCGCAGCTTTGGTGGGGGCTGAGTTTGGAAAAATGATTTCCAAGGAGACGAAGCTGGATATAGTTTTGACACCGGCAATTACAATTCTCATGGGAGTTTTCGTCGCATCCATTGTCGGACCACCCATTGGAGCGTTTATGACTGGAACTGGCGAATTTATTATGTATGCTACTACCCTAAGACCTTTTGTGATGGGGATATTGGTTTCTGTGGTGGTGGGAATTGTTCTGACTTTGCCTATAAGTAGTGCGGCTCTTTGTATGATGTTGGGACTTTCAGGAATAGCTGCAGGTGCTGCAACGGCTGGATGTTGCGCCCATATGGTGGGTTTTGCTTTTTTAAGTTTTAAAGAAAACGGCTGGGGTGGAGTAGCTGCCCAAGGATTAGGAACTTCCATGCTCCAAGTTCCGAACCTAGTCAGAAATCCAAAACTCTGGATTCCTGCCGTAATCGTATCTGCAATTACAGGTCCCATGGCTACGGTTTTGTTCCAAATGGAAAATAGTTCCATCGGCGCCGGTATGGGAACCAGTGGACTAGTGGGAATAATAGAAACTCTAAATACCATGGGCGGTAGCATGAAAGTGTGGCTGGGAATATTGATATTATATATTGGTATCCCTGTGGTCTTGACGCCGATTATAGGAAACGGATTGAGAAAAATCGGCTGGATTAAAGATGGAGATTTGAAATTAGATATAGTTTAAAGATAAACAAAACGCATATTAGGATATAACCTTTAGTTAGTAGATATATTCTAATATGCGTTATTTAATTTTCTTTGATACTAAAATTACCCATTAATCATGGAGTGCATTAAATGCCACTACTCCAAATCACCATTGTAAGATCCAATTCCCCCGGCATCGAAAACTAAATTATATCCATTTTCAGATAAAATTTTAGCAGCTTGTCCTGATCTGTTTCCACTTCGGCAATAAAGAATAAAAATGTCATCTTTTTCATATGAATCTACAAAATCACTTTCAATAGAATCCAAAGGAATATTTATTGCACCAGGAACGTGACCGCTGGAAAATTCTTCCGCTGTTCTCACGTCGATAAGATGAGTTTTGTCAGGAAGAAAATCCTCTAGCATTCCAGCGTGTTCAAAACTTATCTTCGTAGGAGAATGAACTCCTAAGCCCTCTACCTCAATTGCATTAGCTATAGGCGGCATTGATTTTGTAATTGTCTCATCTATTTTAACTCTATATACACTTCCAATTTGAAAATCTTCATCTGAATTTAAAACCACAATATTTCCAGTTTTAAATATTTCCGAATCTTTAACTACCAAAAAACTATCTTCATTCAAGTTCACTACATCTACAGCATTGGAATCGCTCCCTTTTTGAGAACAGGAAACCAAAAATATCATTATTATCAAAGAAAAAACTAATATCGTACTAAATTTTCTATTCACTAATCCACCTTCTCATAATCGAATTGTTAAAACTATAATACATCACCTAGATTTAATTGTGTAAAAACTAGATGAAATATTTTGAATTTTAATCTAATAATCTCGCCAATTAAAATTTATATACGCCAAAAT
>JAAZCH010000013.1 GCA_012513395.1 Tissierellia bacterium | reverse complement strand
TCATTCATTCTCTTCGTTATAGTGATTTGAGCTGCTGTAGATATTTGTTGTCCAATAATTTTTTGAATCAAAGATGGAAATAATTCTGGCATAGTTTCTCTTTTTATAAAACCTGCTTTTTCTATTACTTGTGCCATCTTTGCACATCTACTGGATAGATATTCCATTTCTTCTTTGCCATATTTAAAATACATATTATTCCCCGTTATTTTCTACTATTTCCATTATGATGACTTCCCGTATTTCTTCATAGCTAATTTCATCTGAAATCTTCGATTTAATCGGATTTAAAAACGTCATTCCCACCTCTTTAATTGCTTCTAGAATCTCTTTTTTCTTCCATTCTTCTACATTAGATATAAATTCCTTCAGCAATCCTCCTATCGCCAAATTGTAAAGATGATTTCTTACAGTTCTAGTACTTATATTTCTTTCAGTTGCAATTTCTTCAATATCCATTCCTTGTTCGTATAATTTAAAAGTCGTATAATCAGAAATGCCAATTCTTATATTCATTTTATCTTTAACTTGATCTGAAGAATCTACTACAGAATTCATTTTTTCTATGCCTTCTTCATGCATATAGTCTATTATTATCTCCATAAAAGATTCTCCATAATTTTCACACTTAGCCTTTCCTACTCCACTTATATTTAAAAATTCTCCATCTGTTGTTGGTAATTTGTTGGACATTTCTATCAAAGAAGAGTCATGAAAAATTACGTATGGTGGTATTGCTTTTTCTTTTGAAATTTCCAAGCGAAGTTCTCTAAGTTTTTCAAATAATTCAGGATATTTAGAAGATATATTCTTTTTGTCTTTTTCTCCTTCAGATTTTTCTTCTCTGTATTTTATATAAAACTTCTCCTCACCTTTTAACAAGGCCAAAGAAGACTTTTTTAACTTTAGCGCTCCATGTTCGTCAGGTGAAAGGTAATTTTCTGCCGTTAAAGAATTTAATAAATCTAGGACAGCACTTTGAGAATAATCTTTCAAAAGTCCATAGGTTGAAAGCTTATCAAATTTCCAATCTATTACTTTCTGCGCTTTACTACCTCTTAACACATTACAAACCAAACCTGCTCCAAATCTCTGTTCCATTCTTATTATACAAGACAAAGCCATCTGCGCCTCTTTGGTCATATCTATTAATTCAAAATCTTCTAAACAAGAAGAGCAGTTCATACAAGGTTTAGGATAATCTTCCCCAAAATAGTTTAAGATATATTGCCTCAAACAATTTATAGTATTTGAGTATCCTATCATATCTTGTAATCTAGCCGCGCTGTAAGGATCTTCGCCTTGTGAGATTAGAAACTTAGCTGTTATTATATCCCCTTTGGAAAATAACATTATAGCTTTGGACTCTAAACCATCTCGTCCTCCTCTTCCAGCTTCTTGATAATAGCTTTCTAAATCCTTGGGCATATTGTAATGGATAACTTTTCTCACATCGGGTTTGTCTATTCCCATTCCAAATGCATTAGTTGCTACTATAATTTTAGCTCTATCCATTATAAAATTGTCTTGGGATTTTTTTCTGTCATCATTGTTCATGCCAGCATGGTATTTTTCTACCGGATAGTTTTTACTTTTTAATAATTCATAAATACTGTCTACATTTTTTCTCGTATTTGCATAAATTATTGTAGATTCTTTGTCATCTAAATTGTTCAATAAATATTGATTTTTTGACTTGGGCTCTTCTATAATAAATTGAATATTTGACCTATCGAAAGATCCAATAAAAATTTTAGGATTATCTAACTCTAAAAAATTTACGATATCTTCTCTGATTTTTTCCGTAGCTGTTGCAGTAAACGCCACTACTATCGGTCTTTTTTTCAGTCTTGTAATAAAATAACTAATTTTTCTGTAACTAGGTCTAAAATCATGTCCCCATTGGCTTACACAATGAGCCTCATCTATCGCCAAGAGAGATATATTAAACCTATTAATCCAATTAATAAAATAATCTGAGTCCAGTCTTTCAGGTGCAATATACAATATTTTAACTTCGCCCTTTTCTACCTTTGTTTCTATTTGTTTCATTTCATCAATAGAAAGAGTGGAGTTTAATAACTCCGCTTTAATTCCTTGCTCTCTCAATGAATCCACCTGATCCTTCATAAGAGAAATCAAAGGAGAAATAACTATCGTTAAATCTTTAAAAACTAGGGCTGGGAGCTGATAACACAAGGATTTACCTCCACCTGTAGGTAATACTCCTAGTAAATCTTTCCCTTCTAAAATACATTCTATTATTTGTCTTTGATTCGGTCTAAAATCTTCAAATCCAAAATACTTTTGAAGTATTTGTTCTATATTCAATAATTCACCTACTTTAAATGTCATATTTTTATTATACCCTATGTATATTTTTTTTGAAGATAAATATATATATAAAAAAAGTAACCCAAATTTTTGGATTACATTTATAAATAAAAGCCACAACATTTCAGATACATAGCTACAATTTGTATAAGGGAAACAAATTGTAACAGCCATTATTCGACATTGACTCCACAATGAAGTGATTGGGGTATCTGAGAATTTCATTTCCTTAGTTCAACTAATTCCATTGGGGTGAAATTAGTTTCTGGGGGTAGATTTATGCTATCATTCGTCTCATTGGGGTTTGAAGACATTTACTTGAATAGCACAAGAACTTAATCCATTCTCAACTTCGTCAAAATATAATTCTGATGTTAAGTCGTCGTTACTAGCTTGGATCTTGATAGTAGTGGCCCTTATTAACATATTTAGTCTTGCCATTTAAGGCGGTATATTATTTGGTTTTTAGAAAATTGCTTGGAATAGTGTAGAAAAAAATCCATATAATCCATCTCCAGCTATCAATCCAGCATCTCTAATTTCCATAAATTTATTTCCAAAAATAATTCTTGCTATTACTGCAATTAGAACTCCAATTCCGTATATAGGATTGTCTATTAAAAGTCCTGTGGCGAACAGCACACCCAGCATATTTGTATTTCCTCCGATTAATTGAAGAATTAATCCTGGAATAGCCCAAATAATAAGGGTACCTATAAGGGAAGTGTCCGCTGAAGCTTGTACTGTTGTTGCAAACACTTTGCTAACAGGGGGAATAATATTGTGATTAAAATAAATATTCATAGAAAGTAATGCAACTCCTATGCCTATAAGTGCTCCAATTGTCTCACTAATTACTTGCTGTTTCCTACCATGAATTTCCCGATTGATATCTTCTCCACTTCCTCTTAATATCCATCCAGATTTTAAGTCATAGCCCATATCGGCAAAACACGGACCTACAGAGGAAATAAAACCCGTTAAAACAGCTAAAGATATGGCATCAAAGCCTAAAAAGATTCCAATTGTCATGAATATAGTAGTTATTGCAAAGGCAGGAAACCAGCCAGAATGCATAGCAGCCATGCCCACCAACAACATAGTAGATGTAGCAGATATAGTAGACCATATTATCCACAATATTACTTTTGACATCACCATTCTCTGATTTACGCCAGTTATCAACGCTAATACAATTGAACAAATGATGTATGCCAAAATTGATCTAGTTAATATAATTTTTGTTCTACTGGCACTTACTGTTAAATTAAAACTTTTTTTGTTATTATTATCTTTTTTTGTAATTACCATAATAGATTGGATTAAAGCCATTATGCCTGCTCCAATCATGATTCCATGGGGTATATATGTACTGCCTAAGTCCATACTAAATATTAAGGTCGAATATCCACGAAGAAACAATCCCGTGCCCAAGGCTACCATAGAATAAATATTTGCAATAAATACTATTCCTATACCTGCTGCCGGAAGACCTAAATAACTTGCAAATGCACCTGTTAATAATCCTTGGATTAATCTTTTGCCTTTTTCTCCACCTTGGTCCCCTGCTAATATCGTATTTGATGTGGCAACACCTGGAGGCCAAGCTTCTTGGGCAGGAAATATACTAGAATCAAAGATATTTCCCAATACTTGAATAGAAATAACTACGCCCATAAATACACCAACTGCCATAGGTATTAGAAAACGAGTCTCACCCATTATGTAAAAAATACCAAAAGATAAAAATGCACAATTAGCCGCAGAAAATCCCGCACTAGATACAGATGTCTGTAATAAATTTTGCCTTTCTAAATTCTTAAAACTTGAAAATATCTCTAAAGGAATTCTTGCAATAATCATAGCGACTATTGCCCCTATTAAAGAAGTATTAGGTGTCACTCCTACTCTACCTATAATTTGCATACAAATTATAGAAGACAAAACCGCAAGTAAACTCCCTATTATCAAAATAGGGGGTTCAAAAGCTGATACTCTTTTCAATTTTCTATCCAATTCATATCCCCATTTAATTAATTATATTAAAATAGATTTTATAATAATATAGGAGATAAACAGAAAAAAACTCCTCATTTTTATGAGAAGTCATAATTTAACATCTTACATTATAAATAGAGATTAAGTTCATTGGCTATCAAAATCGTCATAAGATCTTTACTGTTATTTAATTTTAAACCTATAAGTTCTTCTACTTTATTTAGTCTATATCTTAAAGTCTCTATATGAATATGCATAATTTCAGCTGTTTTTTGTCTTTTCAAGTCATTGGCAACATAAGTGTTTAATGTTTTTAATAATTCCGTACCATGCTCCTCATCATAAGTTTTTATGCTATCGATTAAATTTTTAAAATATCCCATGATTTCTTCATTTTCTGCTGCATCTAGTAAAAACCTTTCCCCAGGAAGTTCTTCTAAAAACGATATTTTTTCACTTGCTATTTTGGCAATTTGTTTAGATTCATCAAGGGCAATTTGTAATTTTTTAAAACTATCTTTTTTTAGTGAAATCCCAATCTTAATTTGAGGGTATTCTGAATTAAACTTTTTATCTATTTTTTTAACTAGCTCTTTAACATCTTCTTTTTCCAATGGCAAAAATACAACTATACCATCGTTACTGGTATTAAACAAAAAGCCATTTCCAAATGTATATTCTATATACTTGCGAATTTCTGGCATCTCTACTGTACTTTGTTTTTCTTTTAAAAAG
>JAAZCH010000083.1 GCA_012513395.1 Tissierellia bacterium | reverse complement strand
TTGAATTTTAATAATCTGAATGTTATAATTAAATAAATCATGAAAATGTTTTCATGAAACTACAATCTTTGGAGGAGGTATTTCTATGATTAGAAATAAAAAAATAGCACTAATTTTAGTTGCTATGATGTTAGTTAGCGTATTTGTTGCATGTCAGGGCGGAACAAAACCAGCAGAAACTCCAGCTGATAAACCTGCGGAAGGAACTGAAAAACCAGCAGAAGGAGCTGAGAAACCTGCACCAGCCGGCGGCGGAGAATTTATCTCAATTGCAACAGGTGGAACGGGCGGTACATATTATCCACTTGGTGGAGCAATGGCTACAATCTTAAATGGATCAGACATGGGCGTTCAAGCAACAGCACAAGCAACAGGAGCTTCTGTTGAGAACGTAGAGCTTATTCATATCGGTGACGCAGAAGTAGCATTCGTACAAAATGACATTGCTTATTATGCATTCAATGGAATCGAATTATTCGAAGGAAATAAATATGAAGATATTGCAGGATTAGCTACACTTTATCCTGAGGTAGTACAAATTATTGCAGCAGCTAATTCAGGAATAGAGTCAGTTGAAGATATGGCAGGAAAGAGAATAGCTGTAGGAGCGCCAGGATCAGGAACTGAAGTTAACGCAAGACAAGTTTTAGAGATTCATGGTCTAACTTATGAGGATTTAGCATTAGCAGATTATTTATCATTTACAGAAGCAACTGATCAAATTAAAAATGGTCAAGTCGACGCAGCATTTGTTGTAGCTGCTGTTCCATCTTCAGCTGTAACTGAGCTTGCAACTACGCATGATATTAAATTAGTGCCAATTGCAGAAGATAAAGCAAATGAACTGATAGCAAAATATCCATACTACACATATTTAGACATTGCAACTGAAGAGTACAGAGGATTTGAAGGAACTGTTAAAGGTGTTGCAGTTCAAGCAATGTTAATAGTAAACAAAGATATGGATGATGAATTAGCATATAATATTACTAAAAACATATTCACAAATCTAGATGCTGTGGCAGAATCACACGCAAGAGGAAAAGATATCACAATTGAATCAGCTCTAGATGGTATGCCAATTGAGCTACATCCAGGTGCTCAAAGATTCTTTGACGAACAATAAATATAAAACTAAAAAGGAAGGTAATTTTTACCTTCCTTATATCTTAGTTCTTATTATATTCATTAGAATTATATTATATTTTGTATGGCCCATGACGGTTTTAGTAGCAAGGCATTATCCCGATAACAATATTTTGTATTACTTCAAAGTAAATAAGAATTCTCAAATAGGTATTATTTATACTCATTCAGTCGAAAAAACTGAAACAAGCGAATGGTACAAAATTGAAGGTGCCGATCTGATATTGATGGAACAAAGATTCAAATCTCAGGGAGCCGGTTTACCTTCAGATTCAATTTATAAATTTGAAAAAAACAAAGACGGTTATAGACTGTATGATATTAATGTAAAAATGAACAATGTAATATATAGAACAGGACAAATTATTGCAAATCACAAGGTAAGTATTGATGGCAAAATTAAAGAATTTTTGACGTTTTCCAAGCCAGGTGATGCAGTAATTTTTAATGTAGAGAATATCTCAAATTATGAAATTTTCAAATGGAGGTGTTTTAATGACACTAGATAAGGATAAACGAGATCCTTTAGAAAATGAAATTGATGAAAAGATCATCATTGAAGAAGAAATCATTGGGGAAGATGATCTAGAGGAAATAATAATTGAAGAAGAACAGGAAATTATTGAAGATAAAATAGATTCTGAAGAGCCAGAAATAATCGGCATAACAGATGATATTACTATGGAAGATGTGGACGAATTGATGGAGAAGTATGACTTAGATACTTCTAAATTGCGAAAATTATCTGGCAAAGTTGGACTTATTGTTTCAATCATAGCTATTATTATGAGTGCTTTTCATCTTTGGACAGCATGGCAAGGCACACTATTAGCGATGAAGCAAAGATCACTGCACATGATTTTAGCTTTTACTATTGGATTTTTGCTATATCCAGCTCACTCTAAAGAAGATAAAACAAAAGTTAATCTTTTGGATTGGGTATTTGTAGCTCTTTCAATTGCAGTTTGGGGATACATATTCTTTAACGTAGAAGCCATAGCATTAAAAGGCGGAAGAATGAGTCAGCAAGATTTAATCTTGGGAGCAATTGCCATACTCATTACACTAGAAGTTACTAGAAGGGTAGTTGGACCTGAGCTTCCAATTGTAACTATTGTGTTTTTACTATATGCACGTTTTGGTAGAAATATGCCTGGAATTTTAGCACACAGAGGATTTGGGATTCAAAGAATAGTTTCTCATATGTACATGACGACGGAAGGTATAATGGGAACGCCATTGGGAGTATCTGCGACATTTGTATTTATGTTTATACTCTTTGGAGCCTTTTTGGAAAAAACAGGAGTAGGTAAATTCTTTATAGACTTTGCTTATGCGATTACTGGAAGTACTAGGTCTGGACCAGCTATGACTTCTGTAGTTTCGTCTGGATTGATGGGATCTATTTCAGGGTCTTCAGTAGCTAATACAGTTACTACAGGTGCCTTTACTATTCCGTTGATGAAAAAGACTGGTTATTCTTCTACTTATGCTGGAGCTGTTGAAGCAACTGCATCTACTGGTGGGCAAATAATGCCACCTGTAATGGGTGCCGCTGCATTTATTATGGCAGACTTCACGGGATTTGCTTATGTAAACATTGTAAAAGCTGCAGTTATTCCTGCTATGCTATACTATTTTGCTGTTGGTACAATGGTTCA
>JAAZCH010000082.1 GCA_012513395.1 Tissierellia bacterium | reverse complement strand
ACCCTTTGTTGTTGCCCTCCTGATAGGGAGTTGGGATATGCGTTTATCTTATCTGGAAGTCCCATTCTGTTTAAAAGTTCTATGGCTTTTTCTTTCGTCTCCGCTTCTTTTTTCCCTAAAACTTTCATGGGCGCCAGCATTACATTTTCCACTACTGTCTTGTGAGGAAATAAATTAAACTGTTGAAATACCATCCCCATCTTCGCTCGAACTTTGTCTTCGTCGATATTTTCTCCTGTGATAATATGTCCACCCAGATATATTTCTCCCGAGTCAGCTTTTTCCAATAGATTTAGACATCTAAGAAACGTACTTTTTCCTGAACCAGATGGCCCGATGACTGTCAGAACTTCTCCTTTATTAACTTGGGCATCAATTCCTCTAAGGACGACTTTTTCTCCAAAGCTTTTTTTCAAATTAACTACTTTAATCACTTTCTTTTAATCTCCTTTCAAAGATGCCTAATAACTTAGATAGTCCAAAGGTCAAAATAAAATATAGCATCGCTGCGATTATTAAGGGCTCCATTGGCTTAAAGCTAGCTCCCCTTACTATATTCACGTTGTACATAATATCTGCAACCCCAATTACAGAAACTATAGAAGTCTCTTTTATCAAAGTTATAAATTCGTTTCCAAGTGCTGGTAAAATATTTTTTATAGCTTGAGGCATTATGATTTCTCTCATGGTATCTGAATAGCTCATGCCTAGGGATCTACCTGCTTCCATTTGGCCTTTGGAGACGGATTGGATTCCTGAACGAATAATTTCAGAAACGTAAGCTCCACTGTTTACACTTACAGCCACACTTCCTGCGATAAATGCCATCTTACCAATGGGAATTCCCAAAGATCTCACATCAAATACTGCCGATGCTCCGAAGAAAGTTATAAATAATTGTACCATTAGAGGTGTTCCCCTCAATAATTCTACTATGCCCTTTGCCAATTCGCTAATGATTCTGGATTTGGAAACTCTCATAAAATAAATAATTATCCCTAATATTACCCCAAAAAACAGGGAAATCAAAGATAGTAATATGGTATATAGTAATCCGTTTAGAAAATATGACGAGTACTTATTCCAAATATTCACTATTGATTGGAAAAAATTAATTAATCCTCCTATTCCTAAAAAGAGAAATAGCAAAATTAATAATAAAACTGCTCCATTTAAAATGTTTTTGGGAGCGCCTTTAGGACGCTCCATATAATATATACTTTTCATCTGTTATCCTTTTTTAATCTGTTATAGATAGTTCAATTCCCTTTTGGTAGAATTCTTCTATCTTGCCTTCTGCTTTCAATTTTTGTATCGTCTTGTTAATTTCAGCTACCAAATCTTCGTTGCCCTTTGGTATTGCTACAGCTATTCCTGATTCTCCAGGGAATTCTCCACTGTGATCTGGCGCCAAGTCGTCATTTGCTGCTGCATACATATCTGCAACTGTATTTTCTAGTAGCATTGCGTCAATATATCCTGATTTCAATTGGGATACTAAGTCTGGAACGCTTGTTATCGAAACAATTTCTATTCCTTCAATATCGCTAACAGCTTCTTCTTGTATCGTTGCCGTTTGTACTCCTACTCTAGCTTTTTCAGCCGACAATTTTTCAGGATTTGAATATTTTCCAACATCATCTTTTTTAACTAAGATAGAGTGACTAGACTCGAAATATATATCAGAAAAATCCATGGTCTTCGCTCTTTCTTCAGTTTTGCTTATAGCTCCTATCCCAACGTCTAAAATTCCCGTTTCCATCGCTGCTAATACTGCTGCAAATTGCATATCTTGGATTTCCAATTCCACGCCTAGATCTTCTGCAATAGCTTCCCCTAACAGTATATCAAATCCAACTATTTGATCTTTTCCATCTATCATCTTATGAAAATCAAATGGAGGATAATTTGCATCTGTACCCATTACTAATTTTCCGGACTCTTTTATCATTGCTAGTTTACTAGTTCCTGATGCTACCTTAGTTTCAGCTGTGTTTTCTGATGATTTATTTGTTTCCTTAGGTTCATTGGAGGCTGCGTTGTTGTTACAAGCTACCAATCCCAGCACCAAAATCCCTACTAATATTAATGCTAAATACTTTTTCATTTCTTTCCCCCTAAAGTTAATGTTTGGGAACGCCCTTTGGGCGCTCCATATAATATATACTTTTCATCTTTTATTTTTTTATTTTGATATTGCTAGGTCGATTCCTTGTTGATAGAATTCATCCAGTTTTCCTTCTGCTTTCAATTTTTGAATTGTTTTGTTAATCTCTGCGAGTAGCTCTCCTTGTCCTTTAGGAACTGCTATGACCGCTCCTGCTTCTCCAACAAATTTTCCATCTGGATCAGACACTAAGTCTTCGTTCTCTGCCGCATACATATCTGCCACTGTATTCTCTGTTAGAATAGCATCAATGTAGCCTGATTTCAATTGAGAAACTAAGTCTGGAGTTTTTGCTATAGAGATTACTTCAATTCCTTCAATATCATTAGCCATCCCTTCTTGTACTGTAGCAGTTTGTACCCCTATTCTAGCATTTTCAGCTGTCAATTTTTCAGGTTCATTAAACTTCCCTAAGTCATCTTTTTTTACTAATACAGTGTAAGATGATTCAAAATAAACATCCGAGAAGTCCATTGTCTTTTCTCTCTCTTCAGTCCTATTTATTCCTGCAATCCCCACGTCTATTATTCCTGTATCCATAGCCGCCAACACAGCTGAAAATTCCATGTCTTGAATTTCTAATTCTACTCCTAAATCTTTTGCAATTTCTTGAGCAAGTAGTATGTCAAATCCTAGAATTTGATCCTTTCCATCAACTTGTTTATGAAATTCAAAAGGCGGATAGTTAGCATTAGTACCCATTACCAATTTTCCAGATTCTTTTATCATTGCTAACTTATTTGCGCCTGATTCTTCTGTGGTTTCTGCCACGTTTTCTGCTGGAGTGTTTCCTTCCTTAGGTTCGTTAGCTGCTGTATTGTTGTTACAAGCTACTAAACTAAATACCATAATTCCTACTAATAATAACGCCAAATATTTTTTCATTTTGTTCCCCCCAGAATTAATGATTTTGTATAAAAAATCCGCCCCTTTTGTAAGAGGCGGATTATTTCCACGGTACCACTCTAATTGATATTTCTATCATCTCGAAGTCTTAACGCAGACATTCACGTATGGAAATACTTTTATTTCTTCCCATCCTCTCCAGAATTCTCTTCAACTTTTATCGACTATAGTCTCTCACCACTTCGACTACTCTCTGAGCGTTCAACTAAAAGCTTACTTCTTTCTTTATTAGAGTTTAATATTTTAAAATTGTTTTATTCTATTCCTTGTGAATCAGCTAGTTCTACACCTGCTGCATACCATTCGTCAAATTTACCTTCTGCTTTTAACTTAGCAATAACTTCGTTAATTGCTGCAATTAGTTCAGGTTGTCCCTTTGCTGTTATCGCTGCTGAACCACCTTCGATTCCCGCTTCTTCAAAATTTACTTCTGTAATCACTACTATGTCGTCGTTGTTTTTAGAATAAGAATCTGCAACTGGAACTTCTACTACTATAACATCAATCATTTTAGATTTTAATTGCATTACCAAGTCTGTTACTTTTCCTAAGGAAACTACATTGGAAGCTTCCACTTGATCAGCTACAAGTCCTTCTTGGACTGTTCCTGTTTGAACTCCTATAGCTTTGCCGTTTAAATCTTCTTCAGTTTTGAAGTTTTCTGCATCTTCTTCTCTTACTAGAATACAATATGATGATTCAAAATATATATCTGAGAAATCCATTGTTTCTGCTCTCTCAGGTGTTGGATTTATTCCTGCTATACCCACGTCTATGATTCCAGCATTTACACCTTGTAATACTGCTGAGAAGTCCATATCTTGGATTTCTAATTCTACACCCCACTCGTCTGCCAAAGCTTGTGCAAAATCCATATCGAATCCTACAATTTTATCTTGTCCGTCTACGATAGCATGGAATGCATATGGCGGATAGTCTGCCGCTGTTCCTACTATAAGTTTTCCGCTGGATTTTATTTTTCCTAGAACATCTCCTTGAGCTGCTTCTTCTACTTCTTCCACTGGAGTCTCTTCTACTACTTCTGGCTTATCTGCTGGTTCTTCTTTTGCAGTGTTGTTGCCACATGCTGCTAATGTAAATATCATAGTTACTGCTAATAATATTGTAAATAATTTTTTCATTTTTCCTCCCAGAATTTTGTTTTTAATTAGATAATAAAAAACCGCGCAATATCTTCCTCCTAAGAGGCGAATATCTCGCGGTACCACTCTAATTAATCTAAATTGATTATCTCTATGGCTATTAACGAAAGCCACCCGTGAATCGATACTAATTTCCCGACTCATTCTCCTTGGTTCTATTCAGCTCACTTCCACCTATCGGCTCTCACCTAACCCGACTCTCTTATAAGGATTTCATAAACTTACTTCTCCAAATCACTGATTAATGGATACTATAAACCAATTGAAAAATTTTGTCAAGGATATTTTTTTAATTTTATTTAAAATTTGATATTCATATAAAAGTCATATGACTTTTGCAGTTTAAATCCTGAAAGTCCTATGACTTTATGTTTAGTGTTTTATTGTATATATCTTTTCTATGTTTTTAAGAGTAAGTTATTCCGAACAATATAATTCCTATCCTTAAGGCAAGAATCTGCAATATAAATATTTTAAAGCTGCTTCTTTTAATTATTCTATAAATTTTATTAATATAACTACCATTGCTAGGGATTATATACTAAAATTTAATACAGCGAGAGTAAAATTGAAAACCTAAACTTATTTTGTTATCTTAAAAGTAGATTGGAGGGACCATGTTTAATCATAAAGATCTGATATATATTATTACCGTTGCTGAGACGGGAAATATAACGAGGGCAGCTAGAAAACTTTTTATTTCTCAGCCTTCTTTGTCACAAACTATTCAAAAAATTGAAGATACGTTAGGCCAAATTCTATTTGTGAGACATCGTTCTGGTGTAGAGTTAACGGATGCTGGCCGTCAATATTATGAAATGGCTATACAAGTTTTGAACATGTATAGAGATATGGAGAATGAAATTTTAGATGTCGAAAATTTAAAGAAAGGATCTATTAGAATTGGATGTTCAAGTCATATGGGTTCTGTAGTTTTTCCTGCTATTTTACCCGATTTCATATTTGATTATCCTAATATTGATATAAAGATAAAAGAAGATAGTTCAAATATTATAGAAAGTAAACTATATAGTTATGAACTAGATTTGGCAATAATGCATTATAATCCTTTAAAAAAATCAGATTCTCTAGATTATTATGATTTGACTAAGGATCATTTTATTATTATTGGTAAAAAAAATGGAATATTATCAAAAATAATTTTTAGAGAAGATGGGCTTAACTACATAAATTTAAAAGATGTGAAGGATGAAGATTTTATTCTTCTACCTAAGGGCAGAGGTATTAGAGAGATAGCTGACTTAATTGCAGATTCTTCTGGAGTTTCTTT
>JAAZCH010000081.1 GCA_012513395.1 Tissierellia bacterium | reverse complement strand
GCAGCACCTCCTATTTACAGTAAAAATTATACTATAAATAGAGCGGTAGCACAAGCAGATTCGAACCAATTATATCATTTATTTGAAAACACTTAGGAAGATTTAGGACAATTAATAGTATAAATTCGCGTAAAACTCATGGATTTAGGACAATTAATAGTATAAATTCGCGTAAAACTCATGTTGATTTGAATATCAGTTTTAATGGTTTCATTATGCCTCCTTTGGGCATGAAAAAAGCACCCCATTTCTGAAGTGCATTTGTATAATTTACTATTTCAGCTTTAAGAATTATGGGCTAATTCATTTACTAATTTCATAGCCTCATCAATTTTTTTAAAAAGATTATCTAAATCAAGCTTTCCGTTAGATTCAAGGAACACATCGTTAATTATAGCTAATGATGTATATTCTCCTGGTCTATATCTAACTGGTTTTGATATGGTTAAACCGAAATCCTTACATATATTTTGTAAATGTTCCAATTTTCCATATAAATAGGATACTTCTCTATTCCAATTACCACAAATTTTAATATAGAGATCACATCTATCATAACAATTATTTTCTATTTGAAGATAAAACTCTCTGTCATGATTACTAAGACACTGTGTAAAATGAAACCATAAGCCAAGAAAACCACCACTGGGATTAGCAACATAATCCCAGTCACTCCATTCATTAAGCTTGTTTTGTATATTAATATATAATCCTTTAACGGATTCCCAAGTATATAAATTACTATATTGATAAAAAGAATTTGATAGTTCATCTTTTTCTTTAAGATAATTAACATAATCAACAAAAATATTATCTACAGAGTTTTGAGATAATAAAAACCCTAGTAATTCTTGTCTGCCACAATAAGCCCACCCTTTTTTTTGAATTTCTTTAATCTGGTTTAAGCTCTCTAACTCTGTCTTAATGTAAATACAAATTATTTTTCTTGTTTTTCCATATTCTTTTTCTACTAATGCCGCATATCTTTCCAACTGTTCATCATGCTCATATGTATTTGTTTTATCTTCTATAATAATAAAATATTCGCTATTAATATCAGCCCAAATATCAATATTACACCACTGCCGCCCAGCCTCAACAGTTGTTATTTTGATATTGTTAGTATCGATTACTTTTCCTAGTAAGAATTTTACAAAATTCTGTCCAATGGTATGTAGACCTGCTCTATCTTTTTTTTGATATAACTCATCTGCCCATTGAAGTAACCATGTAATAAAAGCATCTTGAGATAGCTCTTTTGTTGCTATAGCAAAAATATTTGGTACATCCATAATTTAATAGTATGATTAGGATTTTCCCTAATCAATGAAATTCTTTAGTAATTGAATTCTGCATCAACCTGATTCTTATAAAATTAAGAGTTAAAAAGATAGCAGTTCAAAGCCCGCTGTAAAAGGATATCGTTGTTAGAAAAACTTAGCGAAACTATAGATTAATCTGCCCAAGCATACCTTCCATCATCTGTTGTAAAACAATTCGCAATACAATCTGCTACACCTTGGTTATTTTCTTCGACAGATCTACTATAGGTTGTACTTATTTGCTTATACAAACCTCTGCCATTGCCGGGATTAAAACCTCTAGACTCTAGTTCTTCAGATAATTCTGAAATTGTCATGGTTTCTCCATTATTCCATAAATTATAAGCGATATTTGAAATTTCTCGCTGGATAGCACTCATTGACATTTTTTTGCCTCCTATTAAAAACTCTATCATATTTTTAGCTATAATAAAGTTTTTTGCCTGTGTCAATACAAGTTCGCAATTTCATGTTGAATAAGTCATGAGAAGCCACACTCATCATGCAACCTCTTCCAATTTCACTCTCTGTTCAGTCAACGACTGGACACTTACATATGCTCTTCCCGATTGCCACTCCT
>JAAZCH010000080.1 GCA_012513395.1 Tissierellia bacterium | reverse complement strand
TAGATAGTAGATAATAGATAGTAGAGGCCTGGGCTAAGTTGGACAGAATGAATCTGTCTTGCATAGCCGTAGGCCTCTACTAATTACTAATTAAAATCTACTATCTACCTTTTAAGTATTTTATAAATTGCTCGGCGGTTCTTCCGCTTCTTCCGCCGTTGTAGCGTTCCCATCTTATGGCTTCGGCTTCTAATTCTTCTATATCCATGTCGATATTATTTCTTTCTGCCAGACCTCTTACGATTTCTAAATAGCCTTTTTGTAGTGGCTTAAAATATCCGATTGTAATTCCAAAACGACTAGATAGGGATAATTTTTCTTCTAGATTGTCTGATTTGTGGATTTCGCCATCGATTTCCATATCGTCTCTGTCTTTCCAAGTTTCTTTTATTAAATGTCTACGATTGGACGTTGCGTAGATTAATACATTGGAAGGTTTTTCTTCTAATCCACCTTCGATTATGGATTTCAAATACTTGTAATCTGTTTCATAATCTTCGAAGGATAGATCGTCCATGTAGATTATGAATTTGTAATTTCTGGTTTTGATTTGGCTGATGACCTTGGATAAATACTCCAGCTGGTGCTTATAGATTTCAATCATTCTCAGGCCATCTTTGTTAAACTCGTTTATGGTAGCCTTTATGCTGGTGGATTTTCCAGTTCCACTGTCTCCGTATAACAAAACGTTGTTGGCTGTTTTTCCTTTGACGAAAGCCTTTGTATTTTCTATAAGCTCCATTTTTTGTGTTTCATATCCAATCAAATCAGAAAATTTTACATTCACCATATTTGTAATAGGCACTAAGTCTACATCACTGCCATCGATTTCTAATCTAAAGGTAGAATTTAATGCGATTTCGCCTACGCCTATATTTTTATAAAACTCGTTTAGTTTATTGAAGAATTCCTCCACATTGGAAATCTTTGCAAGGTCGCTTCTTAAATTTGAAACCTTTTCGCTAATGGGCTTGTTGTATATACTTTCTGGCTTTTGGATAGCTTGGTAATTTTTTAAAATTTCAAAATAATTTGTACCCAAAGTATCTTCCAAGGGAGAGAAATCAAAGTTAAATAATTTTAAAAATATTTCAAAATCATTTTTAACAATTTTTTCCACACTTCCACCATGGAAACCCTTTCTTTCCGAAACTAATGTATAAGGATTTTCATCAGTAATCAGCAAAAATGTAAGATAGGATTGCCATAAGTTTTCGTTGAAGCCATAGTCTGTAGACATCTCTAAAATATCCCTTACGACTTTGGAAATATCCATTTTTAAAACTTCCATATCTTCAGTTCCATGGCGAAAGCTTTTATATATTTTCTCCAAATCCCTAAGAGTTTTTCCCTTTTCATTTTTTCCATAAAATATTAAATTAGATATAGTTCGATCCATAGTATAAATAGTTAATAGTTTAAAGTGTAGAGTTAAAAGTTGCCTACGGCTGGTTAAACCAAATCGATTGTATTTGACATCTTCTTATTAAACAATTTGTTGCTCTACAAAATAGACTATAACTATAATCACCTCATTTCTTTTTTTAAAATATATTATTTATAATTAATAAAATTTTTTGACATTCTGTATTTGATTGGAAAAGCGAAACAAATTTATAACTTTTCACTTTTAACTTTGAACTTTTAACTGCACCGAAGGTGCCTACTTCATTTTTCCTCTGCATTCGATTTTTACTACTTCAATAACTTTTCCATTTTGTACAAAATACGCTTCGTCGTATAAATTTACCACTGGGCAAATGTGATTTGGAATGATTTCCAAGGTATCTCCTATTTTTACTTTTTCGCTAATTTCCTCGTCATAAATAATTGCATGTTCATCAAAGACGCTATCTATTTGGGAATTGGGAAATCCTTTAATAAGTCCTAGTCCTTTCGTTTTGGTAATTCCCACGTCTCTTCTTTGCATGGTAAGACCCTTTGCTCCCACATCTGTAATTACCCTCATTATAGTAGGTTTTGAGATTACCGTAGTCAATATACTAGCTGCATTCATGGCAAGAGAACCATAACCTAGACCTTGGGCTGCGTCCATAAATACATAAGTTCCAGGACGAATTTCAGTTACTCCTTCTAATATGGGTAAATCATTTATTAATGATGGAGTAGAACCAATGGACACGGTTTCTAAATATAATCCTTCTCTTTGGGCACAATTTGCAAATTCCAAGGTTTGTTTTTGACTTTCCAAATGTATTTTCTTAACTTCCGACATACTTTTCGCTTTATAAGAGTGTCCGTCGTGGGAAAATATTCCATTCAAATAAATATTATTAGATGAGCCGATATATTCTAGCAAATCTAGAAAATCATCCATTTCGATGATTCCCGATCTATTTTCTCCCACTTCTATTTCCACTAATACTTGTGCTCTTTTTTTAGCACCTTCGAAAACTTCTTCAATCATTTTGCATTGTTCTACGCTGTCTATTCCAAAGGTAATGTCTATATTTTCAGCTAATTTTCTGATTCTATGTAATTTTTTAGAACCTACTATTTCATTTGCAATAAATATATCCTTTAAGCCAAATTTTGCCATCACTTCTGCTTCTTCTACTTTTGCAACGGCTATTCCCTTTGCTCCATATTCTTCTTGCATTTTTGCTACTCTTGGCATTTTGTGAGTTTTCGTATGAGGTCTTAGTTTCACATTTTCTTTGTCTGCATATTTTTGCATTTTTTTCAAATTGTCAATCATTATGTCGTAGTCAATTATTAATGCTGGTGTGTCTAGATTTTTATAGTCCATAATGTGCCCTCCTATAGTTTCATCTATTATATCAATAAAATCTTTAGAATTGCGAAAATTAGTTGATAAATTTGGATTCTATTGAAAAATACAGCGTTTTAAAGTATTATATATATTTGAAAGAGAAGGAGAGAGTATGGATAAAAAAATCAGCAATCTAACCAAGTCGACGATGGCTCTTGTTATTTTTGCTTTGGTAGGAAAATTTTTGGGTTTTGGAAGACAAATGCTAATTGCAAATTATTTTGGAGCAGGAGTTGAGACGGACGCATTTACAACTGCGCTAAAGGCTACATCACTTTTGTCAGCTATTGTATCAAATGCGATAGCCAATACTTTTATTCCCATGCTTGCAAAAGTTAGAGCTAATGAAGGCAGCGGTGGTCTTAGTAAACACACAAACAACATGCTGTTTATAAGCATACTAATAGCAGCTATTATGTCTACTGTAGGTTATTTTTTTGCTCCAACTATTGTGCAAATCGTAGGTGGAGGATTTGGTGTAGAAACTTATGTCCTAGCTGTTGAACTTACAAAAATTGGAATGCCAGTAATAATGTTTAGCGCGATAGTCGGAGTCATGACAGGTTATCTCCAAAGTGAAGGAAGATTCGCAGCTACAGGCGCTATACCTATTCCATTAAATATGGTTTATATCGGTTATCTAATTTTATTATCTAGTACTTTTGGAATATACGGTATGAGTGTAGCTAGTGTTCTTGGAGTTGTAGCCCAAGCTATTTTCTTATTTCCAGAAACAAGAAAGGCAGGACTAAAATATTTTCCAGTCTTTGATTTAAAAGATAAATACGTAATGCACGCATTGAAACTTTCTTTGCCCGTACTTTTAAGCGTGGCGATTAATGATATAAATATTATTGTAAATACTAGACTGGCATCAGGACTTGAAAGTGGAACGGTGACGTGGCTGGATCAAGCTAACAAACTGAACGTTATGATTTTAGGAATTTTTGTATCTGCAGTTACGGCAGTAGTTTTCCCAATTCTTTCTAAAAATTTCTCTTCAGGGGATGTTGAAGGTGGAAGAAAGAGTATGGCATCTTCAGTAAGATTGATTATGCTAATTACCATACCTGCCATGGTGGGACTAATGGTTCTAGCTCAACCAATTGTAGAGATAGCCTTTATGAGGGGAGAGTTTACTCAATACGCTGCGGACATGACTGCACAAGCTTTAGTATTTTATGCCTTGGCCCTTTGTGCTATGAGCTTAAACAATTTACTAAACAGAGTTTACTATTCACTACAAGATACGAGAACGCCCGTAATAATCGGCGGATTTTCTGTTTTATTAAATATAACATTTAACTTGATATTGATAAGATTTTTAGGACATAGGGGACTTGCTTTAGGTTTATCCCTTGCGACTAATATTGCGGTGTTTACATCATTTGTAGTATTGAAGAAAAAATTAAAGAATTTTTATGGATTTAGTTACCTTAGAGCCTTGATTAAAAATTTGATTGCGGCTATCTTAATGGGAATTGTAGCTTACTATTCTTATTTCGGAGTAGTAGCTCTAGTGCCAAGTATGGGAGTCGGAACTGTAAGGAAATTAATAGTATTATTATTTGCAGTATTTAATTCTGTAATCACTTATGGCGGAGTATCATATCTTCTAGGAGTAGGGGAAGTAAAAATGTTAGTAGAAATGATAAAGGATAAGCTTAAGAAAAACTGACAGGAGGAATAATGGGAGAAAATGGTAAAAAGAAAATTTCTTTGTTAGAGTTATTTCTAACCTTCTTTAGAATAAATGCCATCACCTTTGGCGGTGGTTATACGATTGTTGTAGTCCTTCGAGATGAATTTATGTCGAAGAAAAAGATTATCAGCGAAGATGAGATGCTGGATTTAGTAGCTATTGCCCAATCAGGCCCTGGAGCCATGGCCATCAACACTTCAGTTTTAACAGGGTACAAATTAAGAGGACCCCTTGGGGCATTGGTATGTATGTTAGCGTCAGTGGCTCCTTGTATCATTATAATTACGATTATTTCACATTTTTACCAAGAGTTTAGATCTAATTTTTTCGTAAATGCTGCGCTATCTGGAATGAGTGGAGTAATCGCAGCGGTACTCGTCATCACTACTTATAATATGGGGAAAAATGTTTTAAAACAACGACCAAGATTTTCTGCCATTGTAATGGCAGCGGCTTTTATTATGAGTTACTTTTTCAATATTAACTCAGGACTTATAGTTTTTGTATTTGGGGTTATAGGCCTGGTACTATTTAGTATAGTAAAGGAGGAAAGTAGATTTCAATGAAAATACTTATTGATCTTTATGTGCAATTTTTTATAATTGGATCCACAGCTTTTGGCGGTGGATATGCGGTACTTCCTTTGATAAATAGTTTCGT
>JAAZCH010000079.1 GCA_012513395.1 Tissierellia bacterium | reverse complement strand
CTTATGGGTGGAGCAGTAGTAGCTTTCAAAAAATCTGAAGACGAAGAATAATTATTATTGTATAATTGGAGAGGGTTACTTTAAGTAATCCTTTCTAAAAGTAATATAAATGGAAGGAAGGAGGATTATGAAAAGCTTATATCGAATTAAATTAATAGTATTCGGATTGCTTCTTGCATTCCTCTTACCTGTTTTCGTCCAGGCTGCTGGTTCTAATAATCTGACGATAATAAAACTATTAAACGAAGGAAATCATTTTATAAATGAAAAACCGGAAGGATCTACTTATCAGGTGCGATTTATAAAATTTGGCGAATAGGAGCTGGGGGAGAAAATACGTCCCAAGTTTCTTATGACCAAATTCTTAGAAATTTGGGAAATATGAGTTTGGATTCTTTGGACAGGGAATTTAGTCAACCAGAGAATAAACTTTCTCTTCCTACTGATGTGGAAGGAAGGACCTCTTTTGAAAATCTTACTGATGGAAGATATTATATTAGAGAAGTTATAGAAACTGAAAATGGTTTAATTACTAGTCAATATTCTATTCCTTTCCTCGTGGATTTGCCTTTAATTATAAATGATGAAACTATTAGGAATGTGACGGTTTATCCTAAATCTACGACACCGACTACGCCACCACCTCCTCCAGAGGAGCCGCCGACTGGTGGGGAGAAGTTTATCAAGGTAGATTCCCAAGGAAGAAATTTAGCAGGTGCACGTTTTAAGGTCGTGGACCGAGTGCAAGATGAGCAGGGAAATTATATTAAGGATGCAGGTGGAAATTTCGTTTATAGATCCGTTTATTTAGACGGAGAAGAAATTCTCCTAGTATCTGATGCAAATGGAAGATTTGAAGTAAATGGACTTTCTTACGGGGTGTATTGGTTAGTGGAAACTGCTGCTCCTTTGGGGTATCGTCTATTAACTCAACCTCTTGAATTCACAATTACTAGAAATAGTTATGATGATTCAGTTGTAATACAGATAGTAAATCAGGAAGAACCTCCAGGCACGCCACCGGAAACTCCGCCGGACACTCCTCCAAGTGTTCCGCCGGATGTTCCTACCAAACCGCCGGAATCACCTCCTGATACACCTATAATAGTAACTCCACCAGATGTTCCCATATCACCACCTAAGGGGCCTATACCTCCTATAACTATTCCTAAGACAGGGGATATAGAAATATTTCTATTTATAGCTGCAGGATTGGCAATGGTGATACTGGGAGCGTGGATTACTAAGGACACACAAATTAATTAATAAATGAGCTATCCTATGGTATAATTTGGATAGCTTATTTATTGAAAAAAAAGGAAGAAAACAATGACGAGTGAACCTATTAAGGAACCAATAAAGAAAAAGAAGAGAAAGAGAAGGCGATGGCCGTTAGTTTTAGTATTTTTACTGGGACTGGCGATTTTGTCTTATCCATTGTTTAGTAGGTGGTATTATGAACAGGAAGCATCTTCTCAAGTTGCAGATTTCCAACAGGGTTTGAGTCTTATTGGTCAGGAGGAAATCGAAGAGAGACTTCATTTGGCATATGCTTTTAATGAGTCGTTGATTTCTTCTTCTTTGGACGATCCTTATGGGAAAGATCACGCTGCTGGTCGTGCTGAATATGCAAGAATGCTGGAAGTACACGAAAAGATGGGTCACGTTCAGATTCCAAAAATAAATGTAGATATTCCCATGTACGCTGGAACTTCGGAAGAGGTTTTACAAAAGGGAATTGGCCATTTGGAAGGGACTAGTTTGCCTGTTGGTGGAAATAGTACTCATTCTGTTTTAACTGCCCATAGGGGGCTACCTAATGCTAGGTTATTTTCTGAATTGGATCAGCTAGTAGTAGGGGATAAATTTTACATTCACTATATAGGTGGAACATTAGCCTACCAAGTGGATCGGATTTTGGTTATTGAGCCTACGGATTTTTCTGAACTTCTAGTAGTTCCCGGTCACGATTACATAACGTTGTTGACTTGTACTCCGTATATGGTAAATTCCCACAGATTAATAGTTAGAGGGCATCAGGTGGATTATGTACCTGAGGTGGAAGAGAGATTAATAGCTGAAAATCAAGCGGCTTACTTTTATAAATATGCATTCT
>JAAZCH010000078.1 GCA_012513395.1 Tissierellia bacterium | reverse complement strand
ATTCAGTGTGGAGGATGTAGTTATGTATGTCCTGCTAAAAGACATCTTGCTGAACATATAAAAATGGGCATCAATGTTTTAAGGACAAAAGGAAAGTAGTTGGAGGCTTAAAGTGGAAAAAAAAGAAATTAATAACTTAGATAATATCCAACCAAAATTAGACATTTTTAGTTATCCATATATGAAAGACAGCGTCTCTACATCTAGTTTAATGCGAGATGTGTTAATTGCTTTAGTTCCTGCTATAGCGGGAAGTGTATATTTCTTTGGATTTAATGCATTAATTCTAATTTTAGTTTCGGTAGCATCATGTATTGGATTTGAGTATATTGGACAAAAGGTATTTAAAAAATCGATAAAAATAAATGATTTATCAGCGGTATTGACAGGCGTACTTTTAGCGCTAAATTTACCTGCTAATGCTCCATTCTGGATGCCAATATTTGGTGGTTTTTTTGCAATGTTTATTATAAAAGAATGTTTTGGCGGAATTGGAAATAATTTTATTAACCCAGCTTTAGGTGCAAGAGCTATGCTTATGTCATCTTGGGGTTCAGAAATGACTACTTATACGTGGCCTGATGCAGTAAGTGGTGCAACACCATTAGCAGTATTAAAAGCAGGCGAGGGAACATTGCCATCGTTGATGGACATGTCCATAGGTAATATTGGTGGAGTTTTAGGTGAAACGTCTGCTATATTATTATTGATCGGCGTTGCATACTTATTAGTTAAAAAAGTTATTGACTGGAAAATACCAGTTGTTTATATCGTTTCTGCAACAGTAATGTTTGTTGTATTGGGAGTGGGTATAGACTTGTTGCCTTGGCATATCTTAGGCGGGGGATTAATATTAGGTGCGTTTTTCATGGCAACTGATTATGTTACTATTCCCGTTACTAGTCCAGGAAGAATAATATTCGCATTGGGTTGCGGAATTATTACAGCACTTATTAGAGTAATTGGAAATATGCCTGAAGGTGTGTCTTATGCAATTTTAATTATGAACGTAGCAACTCCTCTAATTAACAAATATACACAACCAAAAGTATTTGGGGAGGTTAAAGCTAAATGAAAGAATATTTGAGATTAGGACTGACATTATTAATCATCAGTGCAATAGCGGCTGGACTATTGGCTTATTTGGACTCTGTTACTGCTCCTATTATTGCTGAGAAGACTAAACAAACAAGTTATGCTATGTACTATGATGCTCTAGAAGATGGCGATGATATTAATGACATACCAGAAGAAGAATTATCCAAAATAACTAGTACTTATCCTAGCATTCAATCAGTGCTTAATGTCACACGTGGGGGAGAAGACTTTGGAAAAATTTTCAGTGTTACTTCTAACGGATATGGTGGAGCAATGACAAATGCAATTATTTTAGATAACGAACAAAATATTATAGCATATAGAAACATATCTAATGATGAATCTCCTGGATTTGGTAATATAATTTCAGATGAGAAGTATTACACTAGATATGATGGAAAATCAGTTGCAAATAGTGGTGAGCTTGTTCTAGGTTCTGGTGGTGGAGAAAATGAAATTGAAGCGATTTCTGGCTCT
>JAAZCH010000077.1 GCA_012513395.1 Tissierellia bacterium | reverse complement strand
ATTCAGTGTGGAGGATGTAGTTATGTATGTCCTGCTAAAAGACATCTTGCTGAACATATAAAAATGGGCATCAATGTTTTAAGGACAAAAGGAAAGTAGTTGGAGGCTTAAAGTGGAAAAAAAAGAAATTAATAACTTAGAAAATATCCAACCTAAATTAGATATATTTAGTTACCCATACATGAAAGATACTGTCTCAACATCGAGTCTTATGAGGGATGTAATAATAGCTTTAATACCAGCTATGGCAGGTAGTGTTTATTTCTTTGGGTTAAATGCACTTATTCTAATTTTAATATCAATAGCTTCGTGTGTTGGATTTGAATTTATTTCGCAAAAGGCATTTAAGAAATCAATAAAAATTTCAGACTTGTCCGCAGTAGTGACAGGTATTTTGCTAGCTATGAATTTACCGGCTAACGCACCGCTATGGATGCCGATATTCGGTGGATTTTTTGCCATGTTCGTCATAAAAGAGTGTTTCGGTGGAATTGGGAATAACTTTATAAATCCTGCACTTGGAGCAAGAGCTATGCTCATGTCTTCATGGGGAACAGAGATGACATCATATATTTGGCCTGATGCAACAACTGGCGCAACTCCATTGGGAGTTTTAAAAGCTGGTACTGGTACATTGCCGTCAATTATGGACATGTCTGTTGGTAATATAGGGGGAGTTCTTGGAGAGACTTCAGCAATATTATTACTTATTGGCGGAATTTATCTAATCGCTAGAAAAGTAATAGACTGGAAAATCCCAGTTCTTTATATAATTTCTACTTCAATAATGTTTGTACTATTAGGTGTGAAATTTGATTTATTACCATGGCATTTGCTAGGTGGCGGACTTATATTAGGAGCATTCTTCATGGCTACTGATTATGTTACTATTCCAACTACAGATTTAGGAAAGATAATTTTTGCAGTTGGATGTGGTATCATTACAGCATTAATAAGAGTAAAAGGAAATATGCCAGAAGGTGTTTCATATGCTATATTGATTATGAATGTAGCTACACCTTTAATAAATAGATATACTCAACGAAGAGTGTTCGGGGAGGTAAAAGCTAAATGAAAGAGTACTTAAAATTAGGGACAACATTACTAATTGTTTGTGCGGTAGCAGCAGGTTTATTAGCATTTTTGGATTCTATGACAGCTCCTGTTATTGCAGAAAATACAAAGCAAGCAAGTTACGCAATGTATTATGAAGCTCTTGAAGAAGGGGACGACATTAATGACGTTCCTGAAGAAGAATTTGAAAAGATACAAAGTTCGTATCCAAAGATTAAATCAGTTTTAAACGTAACACGTGGCGGTGAAGATTTTGGTAAAATTTTTAGCGTGACTTCCAATGGATATGGTGGAGAAATGGAAAATGCAATTATTTTCGACAATGAAGGAAATATTGTTGCATTTAGGAATATATCAAACGATGAATCTCCTGGATTTGGTAATATAATTTCAGATGAGAAGTATTACACTAGATATGATGGAAAATCAGTTGCAAATAGTGGTGAGCTTGTTCTAGGTTCTGGTGGTGGAGAAAATGAAATTGAAGCGATTTCTGGCTCT
>JAAZCH010000076.1 GCA_012513395.1 Tissierellia bacterium | reverse complement strand
TCCTATAAAGTTCCGACGGCTGACTTGACATACAATCCTTACACCCCATTAAAAGATCCTATATTAAAAGAAGCTGGACAAAACTGGACAAATATTCACAGCTTTAGAAGTGTGGATTCTGAAAATAAAAAAGCTACCATTAGAAGCTTTCACATAGGGATTGAATGGTGTCTTTCCATATACAACTACTTCTTCTATATCAGCCATGATATTCTTTCTTTCTAATGGAGAATCATAGGCAAATGAATCATACAAGTCTTTTTCACTAGGGGTGCTTTCTACAAGCTTTGTCCCTATTCTACCTTGAGCTATTTCTTTTCTAGGATTACCATCTTCATAGGATAGGCAGTAGAGCTAACGGTTGTTGAACTTTTTGCATATTAGAATCTATCTTGTAAGTTTTTATTTCCCCTAAGGAAATCATATATTATTTGCCAGCTTGTAAATTTCTTCCTTATCTTTTTCATTTAATAAGTAATTAAGTAGATAAGAAATAATGAATATACCTGGAATACTAACTATTAATCTGGTTATGGCAAATTTCGAACCCATTGATGAAAGCTCAAACAAAAACATAGGAATTTTCGTAGTTGACCATGCTCCTATAAATATAAAGATATTTGTAAGCTTAACCTCTTTTTTCATGAACACTGCAGCGACTGGAAAAGCTCCATATAAAGGACCTGCAGCTGCAGAACCAATGAATATTGAGATCAGTATTCCTTTCCATCCTGAGCCTTCACCCATATATTTGCTCATTACATCCTTTGGCACCCATTCATCAAGAAGCCCCATAAGAACAAATATTGGAGGAAGAATTGTTATCATTTCCTTAAAGCTAATCCATACAGTATCTATTGCTTTTAAACCCGTTTCTATACTGAATATATAAGTTACAAGAATAATAATTGAGGCTACTATAAACATTCTAAATTTTTTTAAGTTTTTCATATTAACCAACTACCTTTCCAATAATAAGTGCTACAATAAACGAGAAAATAAACGCAAAAAGGTTCCTTAGAATTGTTGTTTTCTTCCCAAAAAACTTGATTTCAACAGGTATCGTAATTACCCCTACCATCATTAAGGATGAAATAAAGGCACCCAATTGCATATATCCTGCACCATTTTGGAGTAATATTGCAGCTGTTGGGAAAGCAATAAATCCAGGAATCAAAGTTACAGCGCCAGCAGCTGCAGCTAATAATACCCCTAAAAAGCCGGAAGAATCTCCAATAAACCTTCCTATTGTTTCGGGATTCATATAAGCAATAATAATTCCCACTGTAGTAATGATACCTAGCATTGGTGGAAGGATATTCGCAAAAGACTTCCAGCCTTTTTTTAAAGATATCATGGTTTTCTTTTTATCTTTATAAAAAGATATTACTAAGAGAATGATTGTAATTAAGTAAAGTATTTTGTTTTGCATAATGCTAATCCTCCAGATTCGAATTTAAATTTATTATAGTGTCAATATGTTTACGACGCTCCTTTAATAATTCGAGCATATGATTTATTTCAATAACTCCTTTTTCATTTATACGATAAATCCTTTTGTTTGGACCATTATCGTTATCTTCCCAGTATGAATTAATAAATCCTTTATTTTCAAGATTTCTCAAGGCTCTGTATATAACGCCAATGTTCACACTTTTATCGATTAAGTTATACATAATCAAATCATTTGCTAGCTTATAACCATAACCATCGTCTTTTCTTAATAATGTAAGAAGTGACAACTCAATTATTCTACCAGATCTATGCATAATTTCTCCTTTCCACATAAAATTCTTATGCTATATACAATACACAAATATATACAAAGTGTCAATAGTATTTTTACATTAGTACTCTACACTGATAAAAAATAGCCAGGCTTAGAAGTCTATGTAGCAGACCCTACTAATAAATCTGTAACAATTACAGGATGAATTATTAATCAAAGACAGATGTCTTTTAGTAAATAAGTATTTAATAGAAGTGCTAGATAAGTATATAAATGGTAAAGGACCCTTAGCACCTTTCACATAGGGATTGAAGAAAACTTGAGTGAACAGCTTTAAAGGTTAGCAAGAGTACGACCACACTGGAGACTAAATTCTCTGGTGTGGTCTTTTGATATTATTCTAAATAATCTTTTGCATACTCAATTTCCTCTTCTATATCTTTATAGTATTAATAACTATACCAATCCAAAATACTTCTCAAAGAAGGCCAGAAGCTTATCGATTATGGTCTGTTTTTTAATGGTTCTAGAATTAGATGCAAATCTAGATACAGGAGGCATTATCCTATCTATATCAGTTCCTGTTGTCTTCATAAGGCCATCCCTAAAAGAGTTCT
>JAAZCH010000012.1 GCA_012513395.1 Tissierellia bacterium | reverse complement strand
TTTGAGTCTTCCTTATGTTTCTTAATCGCCCCTAAAATCGATTCTTTTTTCTCTTCTTGACCTTTCCCTCTATTTCTTGCTTTTAAGAGCTTAGAATCGAGGATACGGACGTTTGTATGTTCTTTTCCATTCTCATCAATGTTTTTTCTTACCTCTCCAAAGAGCTTTACAAAATCTCCCTTATTAAATGTTTCAGGGATCTTTGCCTTATCTTCATAGGCAGAGCAGTTATGAAAAACCTTGTCACCTTGTTCATTATTTGAAACGACAGTAAAGTTTACTACCTTAAATGATTCACCTTGATTGTTTTTGAGTTCTAGGCTTTCAATATCTTGAGCAATGTTGCCTACGATATTTATAAGGTCATCTCTCTCTTCTTCAATACCTGCATCTTCTTGAATTAGCCCCTGCTCTTTAAGATTATCTATGACATAGTCGAACTCATCATTTAGTAAACCTTGTGTGTCATTATCCATATAGGATTGATAAATACTGTCAAGGGCATCCATGTCATTTATTCCTTTTTCAAAGCTAATAAGCCCCTTTACAAAGTCCTCGTAATTCTCATTTGCCATTGCTTTGATTGCATCTCTCATTTCCTTATAATCCATTATGTTATCCTCCTAAATAAAATAGGGAGCTTTCGCTCCCATTAACGTTCTCTATCATTTTCTTTGTGTTCTTTTTCAGTATCTTCTTTATTCTGACTTTCTTTATATTCCTTGATTTGTCCTAATATAGACGGTTTTTCATCCTTACTTCTTGTATGCAAGTTATCATCTACATCATAGGTAGATTCAAAGTAGTCGCTATCTCTAAAGTCATGATCATAACGGTCAGCAATACCATCATTATCTAAGTCTTTAGCTAGTGGATCATAAAGATTTCCTTCATCATTGATGGCTAAACCAGTAGCATGCATTAACTCATTTGAATCGATATAAACTAGATCATTAAAATTTGCATAGTGGACACTTTCTATCATTTCCTTGATCGTTTCTTCTTCCGTCATACCCTCTCCACCAAACTTTTCAGAAGATACTAAGATATCCTCATCTAAATACAAAGACCAGGACTTCTCTTCCAGATTAAGTTCATAAGAGATGGAGTTTCTTCCATCAGGCGTTTCCGTATAGGCAATACCTACATGAGCCAAATCAGGGTAAAGAGTATCAAACTCATCATACGAGTTTTCGCTGTCATATTCTTCATTACAAAACTCAATGATAGCTCTTTTTAAATCTTCCATGAGTGGGGAATGATTTTCTAGTTCTTCAACTTCTCCCATATCTAGCAACTTATTTAACTCTGCTAGTCTAAGAACTTTATCCTGCAATTCACTTTCCTGTTCAAAAGGCTTTTTAAGCTCTTCTTTAGCATTGGCAAGTTGCTCCTTAGTCATTTTCAATTTATCCTCTTGTTGCTCCAACCTTTCAGGCATTTTATCAAGTACATTATCTAGCCTTGTAATATTGCCATCTGCACTCGTTCCTAGAACACCAGTATGTTTTGCTTCACCATTTAAAGAAAAAGTGTATTGGTTAGCAAAAGAGTTATAGGCTACTTCAATTTCAAAGTTACGGTATTCTCCAATTACCTTACCTTCGCTAATATGAACACCTTTAATTGCTTCTAACAGCTTCTCTCCAGCCAGTTTCTTATCTTTAATCTTCTCTCCATTAATTGTTATTGAAGTAAATTTTTCATCACCTTCTGCTTTAGCTTCAACATTCCCGATGTCCTCCTTTATTCTTTTTATTAAATTCTCTGTTTTTTGAATTTCTTTCGGATAAGTTTTAGTTACCTTGTCCTCAAGGCTATACTTATTAGACTTAAAGTTTGCTTCAAGCATCTTTAGTTTCGTAACCTGATTATCCAGCTCCATCTTTTCTTTTATTAAAGGATTGCCTGTCGCCAAAGCTTTGATTTCAGCATAGTTCAAACTGCTTTCGTCTACGTCTTCAGCGGCTCGAACTGGTGTTTTAGAAGTCCATGATCTGAGAAATAAACTTTTGTTTATTCTCAATGGTCTGCCACAAATAGCTGTCAAAGGTATTTTCAGTAACATACCTAAAGATATTGACCTTCTTATTTTCATTACCTTGGCGGACAATACGTCCTGCTCTTTGTTCTAGGTCGGCTGGTCTCCATGGAACATC
>JAAZCH010000075.1 GCA_012513395.1 Tissierellia bacterium | reverse complement strand
TTTCCTTCGTGATGTAGATTTCATTATAATATTTACGTTGAATATTAAATTCCTAGTGATAAAATATGAATATACGAGGAGGGATTGTTTTGAAGAAAATTGGATTAGAGACGTTATTGGAATATAAATTTATTTCAAATTTACGATTTGAAGAAGAAAAAAACTTATTGGGATTCGTAGTTAAAAATCCCAATGAAGATGACAACAAATACGATTCATATATTTACACTTATGATTTAGAAAATGATGAATTGAAAAAAATGACTTCCCTTGGAGAAGAATCTAGTTTTGAGTTTGTAGATGGAAATATAGTTTTTAGTGGAGCCCGAGAGAAGTCCGATAAAGATTTAAGGGACAAGGGTTTTAAATTCACCAGCTATTATAAATTGCCATTAGATGGTGGTGAGGGTGAAAAATTATTTAGATTGCCTTTAAGTGTTGGGGATTATAAAGTTCTAGATGAAGATAATTGGATTATTTTAGGAACTGTAAATGAAAAACTTCCTAATTTAATGGATATTGAAAAATTAGAAGGTGAAGAAAGACAGAAGGCAATTGACGAAGGTGCTAAAAAAATAGAATTCGAAAAGGGCTTTGAAAGACTTTCTGAAATTCCTTTTTGGTCTGATGGAAGTGGATTTACCGATGGTAATCGCAGGGGGCTTTATAAATATAACTTAAAATCTGGAGAGTTAACAAAGCTAACAGATGATAAAAAAATGGTCAACTCCTTTGAATTAGCTGGAGATAAAATATACTATATTTACTACGATTTTACAGGAGTTATGGAAATTGAAGACAAGCTAGCTAGATACGATTTGTCCCAAGATAAAGACGAGGAAATCTACTACGAAAAAGATTTTGGAATTGATTACGCAAATGAATTAGATGGAGAAATTTTCCTAATTGGCGTGGATATGAAAAAAATTGGCATAAATACAAATCCCGATTTTTATATCTTAAAAGATGGAAAACTAAATTCCATAACTCCAAAAGATTTTGATTATTCCATTTGCTCTGCAGTAAATTCAGACGTTCGCCACGGCGGCAATAAAACTTTGGTTAAAAAAGATGATAGAATTTACTTTACTTCTACCCAAAGAGTAGATACATTTTTATTTAGCATTGGAAAAGATGGAGACTTGGAAAAAGAAATAGACCTTCCTGGAAGTATAGACGGATTCCAAGTTGGAGATGGTGAATATTATCTAGTGGCTATGCGTGGAGATAATCTTCAAGAAGTTTATAGAAATAACGGAGTCGAAGAAATTAAATTGACTTCATTAAATGACAATATCTTAGAAGAATACGAGGTTTCTACCCCAGAATATGTTTCTGTGGAGTGTGGAGATTTTGAACTAGATGGATATATTATGAAGCCCATAGGATTTGAAGAGGGTAAAAAATACAAAACCATTTTACAAATTCACGGTGGTCCTAAAACTGCTTATGGATCAGTGTTTTTCTCTGAGATGCAGTATTTGACAGCTCTTGGTTATGTAGTAATTTACACTAATCCTAGAGGTTCAGATGGTAGAGGAAATGAATTTTCAGATATTCGCGGAAAGTATGGCTCCATCGACTATGAAGATTTAATGCACTTTACTAAGGAAATGGTTAAGAAATTTGATTTTATAGATGAAGAACAAATGGGTGTGACTGGAGGTTCTTACGGGGGTTATATGACCAACTGGATCGTAGGTCATACGGATTATTTTAAAGCTGCAGTTACTCAAAGAAGTATTTCCAACTGGACTTCTAAATATAATACAACGGACATAGGCTATTATTTCGTAAAGGACCAAGTAGCAGCAACGCCTTGGGAAAATATCGACCAACTTTGGGACAATTCTCCTTTGAAATATGCGGATAAGGTTAAAACGCCTACGTTAATAATCCACTCGGAACAAGATTTCAGATGCGACATCGACCAAGGATACCAATTCTTCACTGCATTAAAACTCCACGGAGTAGAAACAGAAATGCTAATGGTAAGAGGAGAAAGTCACGGACTTTCTAGAGATGGTAGACCTAAACAAAGAATGGAAAGATTAAAAGCCATGGCGGAGTGGTTTGAAAAATATATTTGATAGTTAAAAGTTGAGAGTTAAAAGTTAAAAGCCTAACACGGGACATATTACTTTTGTCATTTTATATTGTTGGTTAATACGTATTTATGTTGTATAATCTTCTTTGGTTAATGGCTTTTGGAATATGTCCACTACGAGGGGCGTAATTAAAAAATTTTAAATTTATTTAGAAGAGGTATGTATTGTGAATCTTAAAAGATTATCAAAAAAAGATATAAATGAAATTTCTAGATTATTTGCAGATTATTATAATAATTTTGAAGATGGTAATTGGACTTTAGAAAAAGCAACGAAAAGGATTTCTCAATATATAACAATAAATGAATCGATGTGTTTAGGTTTATATGAAAATCAAAAATTAATAGGTTTTGTTTTAGGATATTACAAAACATTTGACGATATCTTAGGATACTATTTAGAAGAAATAGTCATCGATGGACAATACCAAAATAAGGGATATGGAAGTTTTGTTATAAAAGAGTTAGAAAAAATAGTTAGTTCTGATGGAGCATCTATTATTGAACTTAGTAGTGTAAATAGTGAAAAGCATATGCATTTTTACAAAAAATCAGGCTTTTATATCTCTAAAAACATAATTCTAATGGGCAAATTCTTAAAATAATTTACAATCAAAAAACCTGTTTCAAGAAAATTCTTGGAACAGGTTTATTTTATTTTAATAATCGTCTGGATTTCCTCCTGCTTGTCTTATACAGTCTCTAGCTCCTTGGATTATTCCTTTACTTGTAGATGTGGCTCCGGACACTGCGTCTACTTTTGCAGATTGGTCTTGGAGCACTTTGTATGGTAAATCCGTCATAGCTCTTTTGGAAATTTGGCTGGTTTCGTTGTGCTCTAAAATTTTAAAGCTTATTATTCTTCCATTTTCCACCGTCATTTCCACTGTAATATTTCCTACGAATCCAGGATTTGTGGAAGTATACACTCCGTCTTTTAAATCGTCATTGGTATATCCTTCGTAGTAATTAGGATCTGGCACTTCTGTCGCCACCACATCTTGGGGCTTTTCATTTCCTAAATTGGTCACTAGTATCATAAGGGCTATTGCAAAAGTTCCTAGGAGCAATATTAATCTTCTTCTTTTTTTCATTTTCATACTCCTTCAAACCTCTGGCTAACGCCTGCTAACTTGTCTATTATTTCCAAGTGATATGGACATCTATTCATGCAGTCGCCACATTCGATACATTCCGATGCTTTAACTAGTGCATTTTCATATCTAGTTTTTGCCCATTCCACTAAATTGTATTTAGTCAAATACAAATCCAATGTAAACAGCCCAGGTATATCAATTCCCACTGTACAAGGTGCACAATATTGACATCTTCTACAGAAGTCATTTCCTAAGCTATCAGCTTCTTCCATTAATTCTTTTCTTTCTTGGTCACTTAAAGGTCTGAAGTTTTTTCCAACTTCAGCATTTCTCATTATCTCATCAACGCTATACATTCCTGGTATTGCAACTGTAAGATTTTCATTTTCAAGTATATATCTTAGGGATTGTTCTCCCTTGTTAAACAAAACTCCACCCGCTATTGGCTTCATAGCAATAGTTCCAATGTCTAGTTTTTTCGCTTTTTCTAAAAGTGGTAGACCTTGGTACTCTACGGCATTTACAGGAAATTGCATAGTAGCAAATTCTCCTGAATCCAATGCTATATCCATTAAATCGGCACTGTGGCTAGTAATTCCAATTTCTCTAATGTAGCCTTTTTCTTTCATCTCTTTGAAGAATCTCATAGCACCATCTTCAGACATAACAATATCGTAGTCTTCTTTCTTGGCTAAATTATGAAACTGATAAAGGTCTATGACTTCTACTCCTAAATTTTTATAGCTAATTTCGAAATCTGCCTTTGCTGCTTCGTAAGTTCTGGCCATGGTTTTAGTGGCTACGTATACTTCATCTCTATTTACTTGTTTTAGTGCATTTCCTATAAGTTCTTCACTTATAGTGTATCCTCTTGCTGTATCTATAAAGTTAATGCCTTGTTCTAAGGCGGTTTTAATCAATTTATCGGCTTCTTCTTGGGTACATTGTTGGATGGGAATTCCTCCCAATCCTATAATGGAGACCTCAAAGTTCGTTTTTCCAAGTCTTCTGGTTCTCACATTTTCACCTACTAAAAATTTTCACTTGGTGTTGTTCTTACTACTATATATATTAACTGAATTTACAAAGATTTACAACCAAGTTTGGAAAAATATTTTTTATTTTATTTAAGATGGATTTAAGATTCCTATAAGTCTTATTTAATTATGATTAGCTATAATCATTTTGAGGTGATGAAATGGGAATTATTTTAAAAAATATAAAAAAACAATACAAAGAAAATATTCTTTATGAGAATTTGAATATGGAAATTAAAAGTGGAGAAGTTTTTGCACTAATTGGTCCCAATGGAGTTGGTAAAACTACTTTGATGAGAATGATTTTGGGCTGGGAAAATGACTATCAAGGTGAAATTCTAATGAACGAAGGCGACACCATAGGGTATTCTCCAGAAATTCCAGATTTTCCAAAAATACTTACAGGAAGAGAAGTTTTAGAGTTCTTTATGGAAGTTAGAGGAATGGATAGAAATTCAATCAAAGAAATGTCATTGAAATTATTAGAAACAGTGGGTTTAGAAGATTCAAAAACTAAAGTAAAAAACTATTCTAAGGGCATGAAACAGCGTCTAGCTGTGGCTCAAAGTCTAATAGGAGATCCTGATATTTTACTTTTAGATGAGCCTTCTGCAGGTTTGGATTTTTTCGGCCAAGTTCAAATGCAAGAATTAATTTCCAATTTGAAATCCAATGACAAAACTATTTTGCTTAATTCCCATTTACTCTACGATGTGGAGAAAGTCTGTGACCGAGGGATAATAATTATGGAAAATGGAGTGTATAGAGATTTTCAAAAATCTGATTTTGAAAAAACTAGCTTAGGTGATATGTTTCTAGAACTGGCAAAGGAGGATAGAAATGAAAGCTTTAATAAAATTGCATCTTAAAGAAAATTTAAGGAAAAATTCATTTATTATATTTGGAATTTTAGGGGGATTGATTACATTGATAACTTTGTCCAGTGTGAC
>JAAZCH010000074.1 GCA_012513395.1 Tissierellia bacterium | reverse complement strand
TCGTCGTAGTTGTTAAATTCTCCTTTTCCAAAAAACAAGGTGAGCATTCCTTTAAATCTTACTATTGTGGCATTTGCTCTAGTCTTTTCTATGTTTTTTTCCAGTTCTTTTTCAATGTAAATAGCTTTTTCTTCTAGTTCTTTATAAATCTCTGGATTTTCTTTTAGCATATTTAAGCTTTTTACTCCCAGGTGCATAGCGATGGGGTTTCCTGACAGTGTGCCTGCTTGGTAGACTCCTCCTAAGGGTGAAACCATTTCCATAATTTCTCGCTTAGCTCCATATGCTCCCACGGGAAATCCTCCGCCAATAATTTTCCCAAAGCATGCCATATCTGGCTGGATTCCATAAGTTTCTGCTGCTCCACCATATGCAATTCTAAAACCTGTAATAACTTCATCAAAAATCAACACCGCTTTATATTTTGTACAAAGTTCTCTCAATGCTTTCAAAAATTCTTTTTTCCCTGGAACCAATCCCATATTTCCAGCTACTGGTTCTACAATAATACAAGCTATTTCTTCACCTTGGTTTTTAAAAATATTTTCTATTTCCTCTATGTCGTTATATCTAGCTACTATAGTATTTTCTACAATTTCTTCTGGAACTCCAAGGGAAGTGGGCACTCCGTATGTGATTGTTCCTGATCCGGATTTTACTAAAAGTGAATCTGAGTGTCCGTGATAGCAACCTTCGAATTTAACTATTTTTTTGCGATTTGTATATCCTCTGGCAACTCGAATGGCACTCATAGTAGCTTCTGTACCGGAGTTCACCATTCGTACCATATCTATAGCTGGATAGGCTTCCACTACTATCTTTGCCATTTCCACTTCAATAGCCGTAGGAAGTCCATAGGTAAGTCCATTTTTTAGATGTTCATCTATTCCAGATAAAAGTTCTTCATTGGAATGTCCGAAAATCGCCGGTCCCCATGAGCCGATAAAGTCGATGTATTCGTTTCCATCTTCATCTACTAGCTTTGTGCCTTTGGCAGATTTAATCATTACTGGAGTTGTATCTACGGATTTAAAGGCTCTAACTGGGCTATTAACTCCTCCGGGGATATATTTTATAGCTTCTTCATAAATTTTTTTAGATTTTTCAAATTTCATTTTTACCTCAATTTCTTTGCTATTTCCTTTGCAAAATATGTAATTATTATTTTTGCTCCAGCTCTTTTAATGGATAGTATGCTTTCCATAATTACATTTTCGTCTAGAAGTCCTGCCTTAACAGCATTTAATAACATGGAGTATTCTCCACTGACGTTATAAGCTGCGATAGGTACTAGGAATGTATCTTTGGCTCTTTGGATAATGTCTAGATAAGATAGGGCAGGTTTTACCATAATAATATCTGCTCCTTCTTGGATATCTATTTCCATTTCCCTTATAGCTTCGTCGGAATTTCGATAGTCCATTTGGTAAGTTTTTCTATCTCCAAAAGCTGGTGCCGAGTCAGCTGCATCTCTAAATGGTCCATAGAAGTTAGAGGAATATTTTGCACTATATGCCATAATGGGAATATTTTCAAATCCATTTTCGTCTAAGATACTTCTAATGGCTTTGATTCGTCCGTCCATCATATCTGATGGTGCTATCATATCTGCTCCGGCTTTTGCATGGGAGAGGGCAATTTTTCCTAAATATTCTAAAGTTTCGTCATTTTTCACATATCCTTCTTCATCTAGAATTCCACAATGCCCGTGACTAGTATATTCACACATACATACGTCAGTTATTATATATATTTTTGGAAAATCTTCTTTTATTTTTCTAATAGCTTTTTGGATTATTCCATCTTCTGAAAATCCTTCGCTACCACATTCGTCCTTGTGCTCTGGTATTCCAAATAATAAAATGCTGTCTATTCCAAGGTCTATGAGCTCTTGGATCTCTTCATGGACTTTATCGACAGAGTAACGGAAAACTCCTGGCATGGAAGATATTTCTTCTTTAATATTTTCTCCTTCGATTATAAATAGTGGATATACTAAATCTTTGGTAGAAAGGCTAGTTTCTGCAACCATATCCCTCACTGCTAAATTTCGTCTTAGTCTTCTAGTTCTGTTAAACATTTTTCTCCTCCAAAATTCCCTCTATAATTCCTTCTATTGTATATTCTTTTGCCTCTATATCTACATTTAGTCCGGCTTTTTTAATGGCAATGCTGGTTATAGGTCCAATGGAAATAATTTTTGCCCTTGAAAAAATTCTATTCCTGTCCTTTATTCCTTTATAAAAATTATTAAAGGTGGAAGCACTGGTAAATACCAAAGAATATCTCTCGTATTCTTCCAAAGTTTCTTCAATTTCTGCTGACAAGGATTTTGTATCGTAAATTTGAATCTCGGTTATCTCTGCCAAATCCTTTAGGCTGTCTATTATTTCTGGTCTACCCATTTTTGCCCTAGGAACTAAAAGCTTGTCGGTTTTTTTCAAAACTTTTTCCAATGCCTTTACTCCATCTTCTCCGGCATAATTTTCAGGCATAATATCTACTTTTATTCCAAAATTCTCTATTGCTTTTTTAGTTTTAATTCCCAATGCACAAAACTTTATATCTTTTAAATCCCTTATGTCATAGGATTTTAAAAATTGTTTAAAAAAGTAATTTACTCCATTTACGCTGGTGAAAAATATATAGTCATAATTATTTATATTATCAAATATTTCTCTTTGGGTTTCTAGTTCCACTGTTTCTATCATGGGAAGAGTAATTACATTAGCTCCCAATCTGTGGAATTTCTCCTTGGTTGAATGAACATTTTTTACTTCTCTAGTTAAAACTATATTCTCTCCAAATAATGGCATTTCTTCAAAAAAATTAAGTTTGTTCCTAAGATTTACCACTTCTCCCACGACAATTAAACAAGGAGATTTCAGCTTTTCATTTCTTGCTAATTTGCTAATATTTTCCAAATTTCCAACTACGGTTTTTTGTTTTGACATTGTCCCCCAGTTTATCACTGCAACTGGAGTGGGCTTTTCTCTGCCATTATCTAGAAGTCCTTGGGAAATCTTTTCTAAATTTTTTAATCCCATTAAAAACACCAAAGTGCCTTGGAGTTTGGATAGGGTTTTATAATCTAATTCATCATCATCTTGGGTATGACCTGTAATTACGTGAAATGAAGTGGCTACTCCCCTGTGGGTAATGGGAATACCTGCATAAGCTAGCCCTCCTATTGCTGATGTGATTCCTGGAACTACTTCTACTTTTACGCCTCTGTCTTTGAGATATTCAAATTCTTCTCCGCCTCGTCCAAATACGTAAGGATCTCCCCCTTTTAATCTCGTAACTATTTTTCCTTCCTTGGCTTTATCAAATAAAAGCTCATTGATTTCATCTTGGGTCATGGTGTGATTGGCAGAAATTTTCCCTGCATAAATAAGTTCTGCATCTTCTCTTGTGTAATTTAAAAGATTTTTATTGGCAAGTCTATCGTAAATTATGACATCTGCTTCTTTTATACATCTCTTTCCCTTTAAAGTAATTAAATCCTCATCTCCCGGTCCAGCTCCTACGAGATAAACTTTTGATAAAAGAATTTTAAGCATTTTCTCTCCCAAAATTTTTCCTAGATTTTCATCTTTTCTGCCTAAAATTTCCATTTTGATTAGTTGATTTCCATCTTCTGATCCTAACAATCCTTTTAATGTAATTTTATTTTCTTCTACATGACAATAAGCCCCAACTGGCACTTTACAAGAACCTCCTACGGCTTTTAAAAATTCCCTTTCATTTTGAGCTTGGATAAAGGTTATTTCATCATTTAATTCCATTAGCATATTGTGAAGAACTTCATCATCTTCTCTAATTTCTAGAGCCAAAATCCCTTGGGTAGGTGATGGCAAAAAGTCCTCTATATCTAAGTACAACATATTTTCAGGCTTAAGATTTAGTCTATGAATTCCTGCTGCAGCTAAAACTACTCCATCTAGATTTTCACTTTCAATTTTTTCAATTCTAGTTTCCACATTTCCTCGAATGGGAAGAATTTCTAAATCAGGACGTAAGGCTTTTAGCTGAAATCCCCTTCGCTTGCTACCTGTGGCGATTTTTGCCCCTTGTTTTAATGTATCCAAAGTCCCATTTTCTTTTAAAACTAAAACATCTCGACAATCTTCCCTCTTGGGAGTAGCACTAAGTCTTAATCCCTTTGGTAATTCTCCAGGCATATCCTTCATACTGTGAACTGCTAAGTCGATGTCTTTATTTAAAAGTGCAAATTCTATTTCTTTTACGAAAATTTCTTTTCCACCAATTTGTCCTATGGGTACATCTCTCTTGATATCTCCCGTAGTTTTTATTATTATAATTTCCACTTCCACCTGGGGGAATTTTTCTTTTATGGAATTGGCCACCATATTGGTTTGGGTAAGGGCTAGATTACTCCCTCTAGTTCCTATTTTTATTTTCATTTATATCGTCCTATATATTCTTTTAGTTCCTCTACATTCAAATCTAATACATCGTACAATAGCTGTTTATCTAGATTGTTATCGATAACTATTTTTCTAAATGTCTTCAGCTCTTTTAAGTATTCCATATCATATTTCATATATTTAATTAAAGCATCTTCTTTTATTTGTCTAGCAAGGGCAGGATAGGCTCCGTTTGTGGTGACGCAAAACTGCAACTCCCCTAAATCTAAAACTCCTGGGAATATTATTTCAGAATTTTTTTCGTCACTTGCCAAAAGATACCAAATATTTCTTTCCTTACAAGCTGCTGCCAATCTCTCATTTATACTTTCGTTGTTGGTACAAATTATTACGAAGTCTGCATCATTTAAATGTTCTTCCTTTACCTCGCTGTAAATGCAATTGGCAAACTCTAAATCTCTATTTATTTCAGGAGCTATAACATATAGATGATTGCAATATTTTCTCAGAGCAAGGCCTTTTCTTCTTGCTACTTCTCCGCCTCCCATTATTTTTACGATTTTTTCACTTAAATCTACCATCATAGGATATCGCATCTCAAACCTCCAGCTCCATGAGTTTGGCTATAATTTCTTTATATTCTTCAGAACTAGAACCTGCTGCTTCTTTCAAGTTTAACTTCAAGTCCCTAGTAAAACGATTTAATGCATAGGATAAAACCTTGTCTACGATTTTCTTTTCCCTAGAATCCAGCTCTAACTTTCGATTTAGATATGCCATACTTTCGTCTTTGATATTCTTACATCTTTCGTTAATGGAGCCTAAATAAGGATCTACTTCTATCTTATCCAACCAGTCCAAAAATTTATCCACATCATCTTTTACAAAATCCAATGCTTTTCTAGCTAATTCTTTTCTTTTTTGAAGATTTTCTTCAGATATTTCTTTTAAATCGTCTAGATGATATATATTAACATTTTCTAATTCAGAGATGGATCCTTCCACATCCCTAGGAAGTCCCAAGTCCATTATGTATAAGGGCTTAACAGGCTTTATAAAGTCCTTGTATTCGATTATATTGTGAGGTGCTGCTGTGGCAGTTAAAAGCATATCCACTTTATTTAATATCTCGTAACGTTCACCGTAGGATATGGGAATCAAATTGGGAAATTCTTTTAGGATTTCTTGAACTCTATCTGTAGACCTATTGGAGATATAGATTTTTTTAAGTTCTGATTCGTATAAATACTTCAATGCAAGTAAACCAATCTCCCCAGCTCCAATTATCAAAGCAGATTTGTTTTCAAATCCTTTCATTTTCTCTTTTAAAAGATTAACTCCGATATAACTGGTGGATAAAGGTACTTCAGATATTTTTAAATTCCCACGTATCTTTTTCCCAACAGAAAGGGCGTCCATAAATAATCTATTTAAAACCTTTTGGCTAAATTTTAATTCCATGGAAAATTGGAGAGTTTCTTTAATTTGGTGAAGAATCTGGTCCTCCCCGATTACGACAGAATCCAATCCTCCAGATACAGTAAACAGATGCTCAATAGCATCTATTCCAGATTTTTTAAATATAAATTTTTCCACTTCTGGAAATTCAAAAAAGTTTTTATAGAAATTTATTACTTCCTCTATACCAGCAGATGCATTTTCCCAAGAGAAGTAAACTTCATTTCTATTGCAAGTAGATAGTATTGCCACTTCATTTAATTTAGAAAGTAGCAAATTTGAAGCCTCAATTCGAAGAGACTCTGTCATATTAAAATGCTCTCGCACCTCTATGGGTGCGAGGTTGTGATTGATTCCAACTACTCCTATTTCCATTTTTTACCCCACAGTTTTAAACATAAAAAAAGTAGAATAACAATTATCCTACTTAATCAAACCTTCGAATATGAGAAAAAAATACTCCCTCCATGCAACGTAGACGAAAGTTCGATTCCAAGCAAAAGTATTCCGGCTCCATTGATATTAAATGTCACGGCGGCGGCACCGCGCAGGATTTTAACCTGCTTCCCTTTTATTTGCTTAATGCAAGCTTGAAATGTTATTAATGCATTTATTCTATCATATGAGATAAATCATTACAAGAAGATGAAAATTTACTTAATCTAAAAAGTAGGTTGGCAATTTACCAACCTACCCAAAATATTCTTTATTTTCCTAAAAAATCATTTACAAATTTCACCGTAGATATGACTCCTATCTTCATGGCTTCTTCGTCTATGTCGAAGTGAACATTGTGATGTTCTGCTCCAGAGCCTGTCTCTTCATTTTGTACTCCTAGAAAAGCTAAAACGATTGGCGCTACTTGTGAATATCTTCCAAAGGATTCAGATGCGTACCATTTAGTTCCTCTAGTTACTGCTCCTTCTGGTAATATATCTTTCAAAGCTTCTTCTGCCAAAAGTGACATTTCTTCGTTGTTCACTACTGGATTTTGCATTGTAAAATTCACTGGCGTGTCATAAATAAATTCCACATCACAGTAGTGAGCTTTGGCAGTGTGTTCCACTGTATGCATTAACACATCTATAGCTTTTTGCCCTTCTTCCATATTGAAAAATCTTAAAGATCCGCCAATATTTACTCTATCAGGAATAATATTTCTAGCTGTTCCTCCGTTAATCATAGTGATACCTAGAGTTACTGTCTCTTCTACGTCTAGTCTATTTGACCAAGCAGAACCTAATGCAGTCAATACATTTGCTGCTGCAAAAACCGGATTAATTGAGAGATCTGGTCTAGATCCGTGTCCGCCCCTACCTATAATATCAAAGGCTATTCCAGAAACTCCCGACATCCTAGGTCCTGGCTCTACGTTAATGGTTCCCGATGGCATAAAAGACGTTACATGAATTCCCCAAACTCCATCTATTCCCTTGTCTTTAACAGCTGCCAACATAGCCTCGATTCCAGTTCCAGCTTCTTCCCCTTCTTCAAACAAAAATAAAACTTTTCCAGTAAGTTTATCTTTTAAATCCGTAAGAATTTTTGCACTTGTCAAAGCCATGGACATATGGGCATCATGGCCACAAGAGTGACATACTCCTTCATTTTTAGAAACGTATTTCTTTTTGCCCTTTAAATTGTCTTCGCTTTCAGGCATAGCTAAAGCGTCTATATCAGCTCTTATAGCTACGGTTTTTCCAGGTTTTCCCGTATCCAAAGTAGCAATAAATCCTGTTCCAGGAACTTCTTCAATGGAAAGTCCTAGTTTTTCTACTTCACCTTTTAGAAATTTACTGGTCTCAAATTCGTGGGCTGTAACTTCTGGATTTTCGTGAAGATATCCCCTTGTTTCGTAAAGATATTCTTCTAAATTATTTACTTTTTCAAGAATAATATTATTGTTAATCATTTTAATCCCCTAATTAAAGATTGATCATATCGTCAGCATAAAGGGTGTCAGTTAAGTCTTCTCCGTATTTAGCGTAAGTTACTACGCCATCTTTATCCAGTACGAATGTAGCTGGAAGTTGGTTTTCGTCCCCTTCATATTTTCCGTGCTCTAGACCTAGTTCATTTGCTTTTGCAATTCTATCCATAGTCTTTCCACCCAGGCCATCTTGAATATCTTCAACTCTTTCTAAACTGAATTTTTCATATAGTTTCATTTCTGGATCCACAATTATTTCAAAAGGAATATCAAAATCTTTTATTTCTTCTGCCAGTACCTCTGGATCAGATTGTAATACTACATAAACCTCTACACCGTTAGCTTTAATTTCTTCGTATTTGTCTTTTATTTCTATAATAGCTAAGCTACATACTGTACAGCCTATATACCTTAAAAATAATAAAACGTTCTTATCTTCCTTTAGCTCATTTAAAAAGCTATCCTTGCATCCGCTTTGCGTACAAAATGCAAAATCCTCAATCTTTTTTCCTACTTCTAATTTCATCTCAATCTACATCCTTTCATCTTAACTTTGCCTTATTCATTTCCCTATATGAAATCCAAGGTCTAATTTGTGCGATTGTCTGCTTTACATATTTAAACTCTTGGGGATTTCCATTTCTTATCGTAACGATTTCATCCACGTAATTTAGCTGCTCCATAATCATGGCAGGAAAATTAACCATATATTTGTGTATTTTTTCCAAATCCATAACATAGACATTAAATATTCTACTATCCATGCGAGTTTGGATTAAGGTAATAAATTCTGAAATATTCCAAGTTCCGTTAAATTCCACATAAATGTGATTTTCTTTGGAATTTTCTATTTCCTCCACTAGCTCTTTAACGCTAAAAACTCTAAGGGAATTATCCAGCTTTTCAATTCCCATTTCACATTGGATTATTTTGTAGCTCTTTTTTGTATTTTCTATATATTTTTTAATCAAGGTGGTCTTTCCTGAAGATAAAAATCCCGAAACTAAAATTATATCTTTGATAGGCTACCTCCTAAAGATGTCTTTTGCTCTTACTTCGTCAAAGTTATCCCCAATTATTACCAACTTACCCACACCTGCGTAGGAAGGAAAATCTTCTAACTTAGACTCTTGGTCAAAATCCCTCGTATAATCCACTCTCACTACTTTATCTAGATTTATTATTCCCTTTATTCTTTTAATATTGTCATCTTCAATGAGGGTATTTATTTTTTTCAAAAATATTTCTTCCTCGTAAGAATTAGGTAATACCAAGGATACAGAGGAATAATTCTCAAAAACATTTTCAATATCCATGTCCAAATCGAAAATCCTTCTGTAGAGATTTTCTTCATCTAGTAAGGATTTTATATTTAAACTTCCGTCATTTTTATCTACCAAAACTTTTCCAAAGGAGTTAATTTCTTCAATGGAGTTTATGACATTTTGAATCTCATCTGTGGATAACTTGGAAGTTCTGTTGATAATTATCGTATTAGCTGATAGTATCTGGTTCTTATAAAACTCATGAAAATTATCCAAATACAAAAAGTGATTAACTCCATCAATTAGATTTATA
>JAAZCH010000073.1 GCA_012513395.1 Tissierellia bacterium | reverse complement strand
CTATTTGTCATCTTCATTTTCTCCCTGAACAAGGCCAGTTCTTCATCGTTCAGGTAGATTTTTAATTGATTTTTTCGACTTCTATTTTCCATTTCTTCCTCCTGTTTTTTGTATTTTCGGGGTATTAGGGTGCTCCCTAACAAGTTAAAATTGAATAAAAAAAGAAGCAGTCCGAGTTGGTCTGCTTCATCAATTTTTCGCAAGTGGGTACTCACTTGCTATGCTTGCTCATATACTAATAGTATAGGAACAGCTTTAAGCATGTTTCTAAAAATGAACCTAATCATCGATGGTATAATGAAAGTACTAGGGATGTAATGGGATTGTTTCATGTGCTTGCTGGGTTCCTATAAAGGATAACTCTTTTAGTAGACTCCACCCTCATTCTATCACCTATCATCTTTTCGGTTGGTTAGGTTCATTTACTGATTACCTGGATAAATCGTGAGCCTGGTGTGGTTTTAGAATAATAGGGCATCCCAAATAGAAGGAGGTAATAACTATGTCAAACAAATTAGTTGCTGGAATTGATATCAGCAAAGCTTTTAGTGATATATGTATTTTATCACCAAGAAATGAAATTATTGTCCATACTAAAATCAATAATGATTATGAGGGTATGAAATCTATTGATTTAACTTTTAAAAAGTTAGAAACAGATTATAATACTCAGCTAGTAGTTATTATGGAGGCTACAGCTCATTATCATCAATTGTTGGATAATTTTTTTCGTAAGCTTAATTATGAGGTTATAGTTATAAATCCAATCCAAAGTAACGCTATAAAAAATATTAATATTAGAAAAGTAAAGTCAGATAGAACTGATGCATATAATATTGCACTACTCTATAGGCTTAAAAATTATAGTGAAACCGAGACCCATGCAGATATAATTATTAGTATAAAAAAACTTTGTCGCCAACATAAAGAATTGACTGATGAAATAGTTGAGCATATCAATCGTTTAACAGGTTTTCTAGATACATCCTTCCCTGATTTCAGAAAGGTTTTCACTGATTTACAGGGAAAGACAGCCTTAACTATCCTTGCAGAATATCCAACAGTAACAGCTATTTTAGATCCTGAGTTAGATAAGGCAAAGATAATCAATCAAATTAAAACTATCTCCCATAAAAGCGAATCTTATGCTAGTAAAAAATATGACAAGCTTTATCAAGCTGCTAGAAACTCAAGTGAAATTTGCATTTCTAACCTTAGTACATCTATTCTTATACAGACTACAGTAGCTGTTGTTTTTAGTTTAAAAGAAGCTTTAAGGGCTATTGATGATGAAATAACCAGACTATCAATTATGGATAAGCAGTTCCAAACCAATGTAAAGTTGCTACAAACAATTCCTGGCATAGGAGAATATACAGCCTGTGTTTTATTATCAGAAATAGGGAACATTGAAAACTTCTCTAAACCCAAACAGTTGGTGGCTTTTTTTGGATTGGATCCAGGTGTATCGCAAAGTGGAAGCTATAACAGAAAAAACAATAAGATCTCAAAAAGAGGCTCCCCTTATGTTCGTACAATTCTTCATATGTTAGCTAAGGCCAATGTATATTCAAATCGTAACAGAGAATATCCAAACCCTGTTATGCGAGATTATTTTGAAAAGAAAATTGTAGATAAACCCTATAAAGTTGTTATGTGTGCTGTAATGAGAAAGATGGTACAAATTATTTTTGCAGTTCTTAGAGATCAAAAACCATTTGAATTAAGAACACCAGATGACCATCAAAAGATGATTCGTCTAAATAACAAACAAGCAGCTTAGTTTTCAAAATTACACATATATTCAGTGGATCTTTTTGTTGTGCCTATTTTTAAAATAACATTTGTTTTTAAAAAAATGGAATTGTTTTTTAAAATTCTCTTGACTTTCTTAGTTGGTCTACTAAAGTTATTAATTTTTCACCACTTTTAAGCCTCATATCTCTTTTTATAAAATAGGCACAGAAGAAGAGTAACTGTAACCTAGGATTTCAAAAGTCCTCAAATAAGGCAAATTATAAAAACCAATGTTCTGCAAGTCTTGCTATTACAGGCTTTCTATTTTTCTTCAGCCTCTTTCTATGGGTTTTAAAAACTTGGTTACAAGTTACAAGGTTACAAAGTTACAATTTTTCTTCCTTCTCATAATAATGTTTAACAGGTATAGATATACCACTAGGAGCAATCCTTTTAGTCTTTGATGATCTGATAGCTTTCCATT
>JAAZCH010000072.1 GCA_012513395.1 Tissierellia bacterium | reverse complement strand
GCAGAAATAAATAGTGCAAGTAATACTGGAAGTTTTAATAATGATAGTGTAGTCATAGCCAATACGGATATGATTACAGGATTTGTTAACATAGACATAAAATGTCCTCCTTTTTAATTAATCTATTTTTCGGAGATGATCTTCATTAGTCGTACAAAAGATTAGAAAATAAAATACACGATTGGAGTTGTAATAAGTAGTGTGAATATTACCCTCCAAAACCAAATTACTACAATGTCTTTTATTGTTATAGGAATATCTGTTGCCATGATACAAGGTATAGACGCTGAAAAGAACAGCAATTCTGATATACAAAGTACCCCTATTATAAACCTATTTATAAAGGGTGATCCCGCATTTAATATTGCAGGTATATACATGTCTGCTAAAGATACTGCAACTCCTTTCGCAGCAAGCATGGGTTCAGGAATTCTTAAAATATTTGTCAATGGATAAAATATGTAGCCTATAATATCAAAAATCGGCGTATAGTTTGCTAGTAAAAGAGAAATAACTCCTATACTCATAATATTTGGTCCTATGTTAAGTCCAAGTTGTAAACCTGCTTTGAAATTTTTAATTGTATTTACAGGAACTGAGTCGGCTTTTTCTATTACTGCCATACTTTCTTCATATGCTCTTCTAAAAAAACTTCCCTTTTCTTCTGATTCTAAATTTGGTTTTTGATTTTCATGATAAGTTTCTGGCATATTTTTCAAAGGATATATTCTAGAAGTTATGGCTGTAACTATAAAAGTTACTATTAAACATGTCCAGAAAAATAATAACCAATGATCCATTAAATCCAATGTATTTGCTGTAATGATCATAAAAGTAGCAGAAACTGTAGAAAATCCCGTTGCTATAGTAGCAGCTTCTCTAGCTGTATATTTCCCATCTATATACGCACCATTAGTAATTAAAACAGCGATGGAATAACTTCCTACAAATGACGAAACCGCATCGACAGCTGCTCTGCCTGGAACTTTAAATACAGTTTGCATAAATGGTCTAGCAAAAACTCCAATTAATTCCATTAATCCATAGTCAATTAAAAACGCTAAAAAAATAGAGCCCACTGGAACAATTATTATTACTGGAACTACTACTAATTCAAATACATAAGGAGCCATGCTAGGTTGAGTTATTATTTCAGGTCCAAAATTAAAAAGAATCATCAAAGTAAATAATAGACCACATAGTCCGAGAATTGACATTACCATATTAAACATGCTCTTTTTCCAATTACCATTAATAAATGGAAGAATTGCTCCAATTGTAATCATAATTCCACCGACAATAGGTATTACATTGGGTATAGCAATAAGATTTTTTACAATATGGTCTACTGGAATCGTATTCCTTTCACCAATAGTTATTGGTATAAAGAACATGAATGCTCCAAATAGAGAATATGCAAATAATTTTATAGTATTTATATTTTTTCTACTCATTTTATACTCCAAGTAAATGTTTCTCCCTAAGCAAAACTCTTAGGGAAAAACTTATAATAAACAATTTTATCTATACATGCCTTCAGGTCCAAATGTAACCTTATCAGCTGGTTGCCACCATAGTGGAACTTTGATAGAGTCATCAGTATATTTTCCTTTTCCATTAGCAACGTCTTTTGCAGTTTGATATCCTGCTTGAGCGTGTCTAATAACTCCGATACCTGAGTCTACAGTTAGTGTAGCTGCTAATCTTCTGTCAGCTTCTTCAGTTCCGTCTGCTATCATAGTAACACCTGTGTGAACTGCTTCACCCATGGAGTAGTTACTTTGGATAGCTATAAGGTCACAGCCTGCTGCTGCATTTAGAAGTCCGTTTAGGTATGGCCAGTCAGAGATATAGTCTCCGCCGTCTGGCATAGCTTCTGATTCGAATGTTGGGTTAACTATTGATCCTGAGTCTAGGTTGTCTCTTGAGAATGCAACAGTTCCTTTAATTCTTCCTTCTCTAATAGCTTGGTTAATTGCAAGACCGAATCTCTTTCTTTGTCCGAATCCCATGTAGCAAACTCTTGCTGGCATTCCTTCTATTGGAAGATTCTTTCTAGCTAATTTAATCCATCTCTCTACTAGATTGTCACCTTTACAGATTTCCAGTGCTATATCGTCAGATTCTACTAAGTCTTGTGGGTCTCTAGATAGACATGTCCATCTGAAAGGTCCTCTACCTTCGCAGAATAATGGTCTGATGTATTCAGCTACGAATCCTTTGATCTTCATTGCTTCTTCTCTAGGGAATCCTGCGTCCATACATTCTTTTCTGATAGATGTTCCGTATTCGAATACTTCTACGCCATCTTCTTTAAGAGCGATCATAGCTGCTAGTTGTCTCTTCATAGTGTCTCTAGCTAATTCTAGATATTTTCCTCTGTCGTCGATTCTTAATTGGTCAGCTTCTTCAGCTGTGTATCCTGATGGAATATAAGAAATCGGGTCATGACATGGACACATTTCTGTACAGATGTCAGGTCTGAAATCACTTGCAAGAATTTCTTCAAACATATCTGCTGCATTTCCTACAACTCCAACAGAGATAGGCTCTTTTCTAGCTGCGTGATCTTTAGCAATTTCAATTGCTTCTTCCAAAGTATCAGCGATGATGTCTAGATAGTCTTTTTCAATTCTCTTTTGAAGAATCTTTTCGTTAGCGTCGATCATTAAGCAAACTCCACCATGCATCTTCATAGCCCAAGTTTGGTTAGCGCCCATTCCGCCTGCTCCTGCAGTAAGATAGATTTTACCTGAAAGGTCATCATTGTATTTTTTCATTGCAATTGCAGAAAGAGTTTCAAATGTTCCTTCAATTACTCCTTGAGTACCTATGTATTCCCAAGGTGCCGCTGTGTACTGAGCAAAAATAGTAAGGTTCTTGTCTTGTAGATCATAGAATCTTTCCCAAGTTGCTTGCATAATATTTGTTGTAGCCATTACTACTACTGGAGCTTCTTTGTGTGTTTGGAAGATAGCTACTGGCATACCTGATTGAACCACTAGAGTTTCGTCGTCTTCAAGATTTTTTAAAGCATCTACGATTGCCCAGTAAGATTCCCAGTTTCTTGCGCCTTTACCATTTCCACCATAAATTACTAATAGCTCAGGAATTTCTGCGTTCTCCATGTTAAATTCCAACATTCTAAGGATTGTTTCTTGACGCCAGCCTTTACATCTTAATGTATCTGTGTCCTTTAATCCTCCACCTTGTGCTGTTACTGAGTATAAAATCTCAGGGTTTTCTCTGTAATATAATCCGTATTCTCCGTTCATTTTTTCTCCTTTCGAAAATCAACATTAGTTTAGCAGATACTTATTTATCTGCTTATTACTTTTATTATAATTAGATTATATTAGGTAAACGTTAAACTTCCGTTTATTTTGAATAGTTTTTTAAAAATATTTAAATTATTTTACAAAAATTTTTATTTAAATAAAATATCCTAGATAAATTCAAGGTTTGAGCCTTATCTAGGATATAAATCAATCGTTAATCTTCTTCAATTATATTTTCATAAAGTATTTTATATGCCATATCTGGATCTTTTATACTCAAAACTCCCATGGCAGACATAATGTATTTTTTGTCCACTTTGTATTCAGGTGAGATTGGACATAGAAGATTTTCTTCGTCTATCTGGCATTGGGATAATATTTCTTCGTAGCTAGAGTTGTTGACGATAACCCCGCCCGTACCTATTACATATTCAATATTTCTCAAGTCCTTGCCTCTTTGCACGATGACATTCTTTCCATTAACATAGCTTTGGCGAACTTTTCCACTATGTCTTTTCGTCGCCACCTCTGTGCAGTTTTTTGCCATTATTAGGTCAAATTTTTTTTCTACTTCATTTTCTGGAAGATATCCTGGATTATTTTTTCTATAAAGACAAGATCCTTCCACGTCTTCTAGAGAACTATCGAATTTTAAGAAGTTATCCTCTCCCACGCTCTCGAGTAAACTTAACGCAGAATATCTCATCCCTAAGTCCCCCTCTACAGTTCGTTTTTCCACCACATCTCCTAGCCCGTCTAGTAAAAATCCTTTGTCTTGTAATGGTTCGGATATGCTATGGACATCAGTAGTAGCTCCCCCAATGTCTATAATCATTAAATCCCCCAGCCCAGGGTATCTTTTTGTGCCTTTGGCTAATAGCTCTGCCGATTTCAATACCGCTGTTGGAGTAGGCATTAGAATTTCATTGGTGATTTTTTGAACTTCTTCCATGCCCTTGGCCTTAACGATTTGTTCCATAAATATTTTTCTTATGACTTCTCTCGCTGGATTTGGATTGATTACATTTACATCTGGCATAACATTTTCTGTAATGACAAACTTCATATTATTTTTTTCAAACATCTCTCTTATTTCATCTTGTCCACTGGAATTTCCAGCCACTACTATGGGTATTGGACTTTTCAATTGAGTCAACTTTTTGGCATTATGAATTATATATCTGGTATTTCCCTTTTCAGCTCCCCCTGTGAGTAGTAATATATCCGGTCTTAACTCATCAATCTCCATTACATCATCATCCGTAAGAAAATATGAATAGGTCTTAAGCAAACGAGAACCTGCTCCAAGGGCGGATCGTTTAGCTGCTTCTACAGTAAACTCTGGGGTTATGCCAATGGCAATCATTTTTAGCCCTCCGCCAGCTGATGAACATGCTAGAGTCTCTACTATTTCTATTTCCTTAAAATTAACTTTCCCCTTTAACTTTTCTAAAGCATTTAAAAATCCAGTTTTTACATTTGATTCTACAGTTGTATACGCACTTGCACTTCCCATTATTTCACTTTTATCAATATCCACTAAATTCAATTTAGTATAAGTACTACCAAAGTCTACTAATAAATAACATCTCATTTTTTACTACCTTCCAAAATATTATTTTTCAAATACTCAATTTCTCCTTTATCTCTGTTAGAATCTAAAAACTTAATAGAATCGTAGTAGTAAATATCTGGAGATTCAGATAAATATTCTTTTAGTTTTTCTGAATTCTCGTCTTCCACATCTTTTAATTTCATAGAAATAATAGCGGAAACAAAATTTACCATGCCTATATCCCTGGGATTGTTTATAATTTTCGCTTCAGTATTGGCCAATTTTAAATTCTGTAAGGAGTCCGTATAATTTCCCTCTAGGAATTGCACTAGACTTACTAGAGAATCTAACACAGGGGTTTTCCAATAGGAGTCAAATTGTCTCACTACCTTTTGGGCAAGTACAATATAGCTTTTCATTTCGTCATAATTTCCCATCAGGAAGTTAGTTTTGCCTGCATTTATATAAAATATCGCAAGGCATGTGGCATCTAATCCTTCAGTAAGATGTATTCCTTGTTTGAAAAATTCTAGGGCTTTTTCGTATTCCAATTCAGCACTTCTAATTTCCCCTAAATAATTATAAACTGCAGCTACACTAACAGGGTTGACCTTTTCTAATCGTCCAGAGTTATTAAACATATCAATGGCTTGATGAAATAAGTTTTCTGCAGATTTGAAATCCCCCTTCATCAGATAGTAGAGTCCATACAGCCTATACAATATTCCCAACTCATGATCTATATTTAAAGTTTTAGCTACTTTTATTCCTTCAATTATGTGATTTAACATAATGCTGGTTTTATTTATCTGTACGCCGTAGATGATCATTTGTTTATGCCCAGATAGTTTGTAAAGGTCATCTCCTAGCTCTTTCGCTAAATTGATAACTCTTTGCATTACTTTTATACCTTCGTTGTATCTTCCGCCTCTGATGTAATATCTGCCTTTGCAATACAAAAACATTAACTCTACTTCTTCAATTTCTTTGTCTCTTTCTTTTCTTTTATTTAAGTTCTTCTCTTGGATGATTCTAGATTCTATTTCATTCATCCACTCCATTGCCTTGTCGTTATTTAAATAAAAATTGGAGTTTTCTGTTTGGGCGTAGTTGGTTAAATCTGGAAATAGCTCATGATTGAAGCTCATATAATAATTTAGGATATTTACTTCATATTTTAAAGCTTTTACAGGTTCATTTGCTTCAGAGTAATGGTGTTGTAATTTTACATAGGAAGTTATATCCCCACTATCTATCAGCAATTCCTTTTCCAATGATTTTGCAATTTCTAAATTTAAAATCTGTTTTGAGGTGTCACTTAATTCGCTGTAAATATATTGTTGGTAAGCATTATAAGTATAGGCTAAATATATTTTTCCGTTAGTTTTTATTTCTTCAATAATTTTTTTCTTAATCAAGTTATTTATGCTTTTTAGTACATCAAAAGCATTAATATTCAACAATTCCGTTAAAAATTCTATGGATATATTTCCATGGAACACTGATAGAATATCCAGTATATTAATTTCAATATCAGAAAGTCTGCTAAATTTTTCTTGTAATACATTGCTAGTTTTTACTATTAAAAAATCTTCTGCTTTTTTGTTTTTATATAGTTCTAAATATTCACTTAAGAAAAATGCATTACCTCTGGATTTTTCAAAAATGTAATTGATTTCTTCTTCACTGACGCCATCCCCTATGGAGAATTTTATTATGGCTGTCACATCTCTTTTATCGAATAATTTCAAATCAATTTTTAAAATTTTATCCAAATCCATTAATGCAGCAAAATTATTTTCTTCATAATCTTCATCGTCATCAGATTGGGTTAAGATAAACATAACATTTCCACCACTATGAAGCATTAATCTATTTAATAGCTCCATGCTAGGCATATCTAACCATTGAATGTCTTCAAAAACTATAATAATCTTTTTTTCCTGACTTAAAAGCTCAAAAGCATTTATCAAGGAATTATACATTAAGTTAGTATTAAACTTCTCTCTCATCTCAAAAATTTGAACAGTAGGTTGAAGACTGTCATTTCCATTGAAAAAAAAGTTATTTAACAATTCGTCCCATAATAGTGGAATCTTGCTACCGCTTTTTCTTATCTCTCCATTTATCATGGACAGTAATTTTATCCAAGGGTAGTAGGAATAATTTCTGTCCACACTATAACAAGGAACCTCAAACAATTTAAAGTCCCTTTTATTTTCCTTTATGATTTCATTTTTAATAATCGTCTTGCCTATTCCATATTCACCGGTAATTAGTATGGATTTGGATTCTTCGTCTCTTTTAAACTTATTGATATTTTGCTGCATCAAATCCATTTCATACTCTCTACCGTAAAAGTTTTTCTTCGAATCCTGGAAGTTGTTTTTATCCTCGTTCTTTTTAAATTCAAGAGCTCCATCTATTTTAGAAGTAGCTTTCTTATAAGTACTTTCGATGATTTCAGATGGCGATATTCCAAGTTCTTCGCGCATTAACTTTCTATACCTATAGTATTCGTTAATCACTTTGTCATATCTTCCATTTGCCTCATAATACTTCATCAGATAATAATAAGCTTTCTCGCTAAAATTATCTATAGAAAGTAATTTATCTATATCGACTACTAAGTTTTTATATTCTTTATTCTCATAATTGTTTTGAATTCTTTTTTCTATACTCTTTACGAATAGCTCTTTGTAATAGCTTCTAAGCTCCATGCACCAGTTTTCAAATTCGGCAGAATCTTTTACATAAAAGCCTTTCAAAAATTCGTCTTTATACAAATCCAAATGTTCTATTGGATTTTTTTCAAACTCTTCCACATCTGTGACTATCTTTACATCTTCATTTAAGACAATCATGGACTTATTGGGAGTTAAAAGAAGTTCTTCGTTAAAGAGTTTTCTTATTTTATGTAGGGCATTTCTAAGACTAGTTTTCGCCCTATCTTCGTTGGAAGTTGGCCAAAATATGCTGGCCAATTCGTCTCTACTTGCCACCTTTTTTAATATCAGATAATAGACAACAGCACTGACTTTTCCCATGGGAATATACACGTCTTTGCCGTCTTCTTTTATCTCGGGTACGCCAAATAATAAACATTCGATTTTAGTCACAGTAACACCTACTTTATTAAAATACTATCCCAATCTGTTTTTAAACACTTTTGGAATTACCGAAAATGCGTCCTTTCCTTGAAATACTAATGCTAAATCTTGAGAAATGGAAACTGGTCTTACTACTCCGTCGATGAAATAACACTTACCCTTTGTAGCTCTACCTACTTCTACAGATTTCTTAAGTCCTTGGGGGAATGGTTTAATGTCTGCATCTAATAAAGAAATCAGTCCCAACATTAAATTGTCATTCACTAAACCTTTCTCAGTAGTTATAAAATAATAATCTACGAAATAGTCGTGAATCATAGTTAGCATGTGCAAATATGCCAAGGATGTCCAATTTATTAGGAAATCTTCATAGTCTTCCATTCCTTTAGATACCAAAGTATCGTGATCTACATAGATAGGTAAGGTATATCTTCCGTTTTCTTCCTTGTCACTTTCTTCCACGAAGTTAAAAGCTACCAAATCTAACTCCAACTCTTTTATAAATACATTCACCGCATCTGTAACATATCTAAAGAAGAAGTCAATTCCTTTATTGTCAAAGGTGTATTCTATATTTTTTTTCTCTATTTTGCCGTAATCAATTTTGATTTCACCATTTAAATATGCATCAGAGTTAATGAAGCAAGTAATAATATCTCCCAAAGCATCTTCCACATCTATTATG
>JAAZCH010000071.1 GCA_012513395.1 Tissierellia bacterium | reverse complement strand
TGCAATCCCAATAACGGTGGAAATATCAAATTTCCTGCACCAAAATAAGATGCAAACAACGCAAGTCCAATAATCAAACTGTCCCTTAATGATCCTTTCATTAATTCCTCCTTAAAATAAAATTAAATTCGACTGGAATATTTTTATAATTTTTGCTCCCAGTTAAATTTATATTATTATAACAGATTGGAGGAAGATAGTACAACAAACTTGTGATAAATAAAAAAAGTGAACACCGAGTGCTCACCAAGACTGGCTACAAAGGTCTCCATATCATTCTTTTTCGAGTACCCTCGGGCCGGCGGGACATATACGCTCGAAAAAAAATGATATTTCGATCTTAAAAAACCTTTGTCATCATTTTATTTTAAGTGAACACCAAGTGCTCACCATTTTAGTTTCTATTTAATAAAATTAAAGCAGCTTCTAGGACTGAGCCTCCTATGGCTCTTGCTTTGTCTGTAATCGTGTAACAATCTGTATCTATTCTAGGTTCTATATCTCCTAGTTTTAATCCTGATTTAACATAGTATTTATCTCTAATAAGTCCTCGCAAAAATCCGCTAATTTCTGCTATGATTGGCATGTCATTTACAGTTGCAATAACATTTCCTTTTTCTACATAATCGCATATTTTAAAATTGTTTTTTATTATTCCATCACATGGTGCATAGAATACTCGTTCTGATGTCAATCCACAAATATCTCCAGGTATCCCTGTATCCGCTGATGTACTACCTTGGAAATAAATTCTAGCTAAATCATGGCCTCTATTAGTTTCTATTACTATATCCACATCATCTCCCGCTGTAAAACCTGGTCCTAATGCAATAATTTTATCGCACATTTCTCTTTTTGTTCCAAGATTTTTTTTGGCTAATATGGCATCGACTATAATGTCTGGCTTTAAGTATTCTAAAATTTCTAAGTCTTTATCTATAATTACTGGTACTTGATTGTTAGCCCAAGAATTGTGAATTCCTTCTAAATCCTTTACTAATACGCCTTCCATATCTTCTACTTTCATATATCCTTCATAAACTACTTCAGATAAACAGACGGGCCTTCTAACTGCTAATGGTTTTTCTATTTCAGTTGCTACTACTTTAAATCCTGCTCTATGGAGTTTGTGTATGGCTCCTGTCGCCATATCACCTGCTCCTCGTACTAATATCACTTTTTCATTCATATTTTAATATCCTCGAATAATCCTCTTGATTATCTATATCAATATTTTCAACACAATTATCAATCAAAACCCCTTGAGAATTTACTTCATCTATTATGGACGCTCCTCCCATATCTTCTGTAAGTTTTAAAAGCTCCATTTTATATTTATTGGGAAAAATAACTGGAGAGCCTCTATGTCCTTCGTACATAGGGTATGTTATCAATTCAGGTTTTTTAGAAAATTGGTAAAGAATTTGTTTTACCGTTTTTATCCTTAGGAGTGGTTGGTCACTTACAAAAAACATATAACCATTTTCTTTTTTAGAATTCTCAATTCCAATCTTTATGGATTCACTTTTTCCTATTTCGTGATGGGGATTATTATAATTTAGAATTCCCTTTATTTTAGCATAATTTATTATTTCATCATTATTAGTTATTATAATCTTTTCGTCAAAAGGAAATTTGGATACCAAATCTATAACATATTCAAAGATGCGTTTATCTTTATATTCCAAGATCAATTTATCTTTTCCCATTCGTTTTGAACTACCACTGGCCAAAATTATTGCTGTAATTTTCATTTAATTTCCCCATCTTGTAAATAATTGAATCGTCATACTTTTTTAATTTTTTTATAAATTCTTTTGTTATTACTAAATTGTCTATATTCTTTTGCTGATTAAAGTATACTATCTTTTCTCCTTGGGCGTTTTTAAAAATTCCGTCTTTGTGAAGGATAATATTCTTTATTACTTTAAAACTCAATATTCCTTGGAATCCAAAGTTCTCCTTAAATAATTCTGGAGAAAAAACCAACTCTTCTGGAAGGTGTTTATTTAAATATAAAGACGGAATAATTCCTATAGTCTTATTCGTCTCTTTTAAAATTACTGGTTCAAATTCTCTCCAAGCTTTATAAGGGAGTCTTTTTGAGCCATCTGCTTCTATTAAAATATTTTCAAATTTATCTTTTACAAGATCTAACTCGTAGGAATCTATAGGTCCAAATTTTGAGTCTTCAATTCTTTTCCCAAAAACTATTATTTTATTTTTTCCAGTATAATTGTTAACGTCTTCAGCAGTTTCAAAGAATTCTATATCTTTATTTTTAGGAATAAGCATTTTTGTAGTTGTTATTATTAGAACATTATTATAATTGGATAGTTCTTTTGCCAACAAAAATATGG
>JAAZCH010000070.1 GCA_012513395.1 Tissierellia bacterium | reverse complement strand
CGTAGAATCTTTAAAAGCAAAAGGAATCCCAGAAGAAAATATTTACTTCGACGCATTTTAAAATTAATTTACAAAAGCCTTTGATCGGAATTATAATTTCCAAGTCCAAGGCTTTTTACTTGCAAATGTTTATACTTGAACTGGAAAGATGTGGTCATTTTTACAAATGTTTATACTTGAACTGGAAAGATGTGGTATAATATTTTGGAGGAGGAATATATTATGTTAATAGAAAATAAATATGTACAACGCCAAGAATATTTTGAATTTCTAAAAGGTTGGAAAGATAAGCATATTATAAAAGTTATAACAGGTGTTAGACGTTCTGGAAAATCTACACTTCTGTTTTTGTTCAGAAAATTTCTTTTAAATAGCGGCGTTGATAAGAGCCAAATCATCTCGATAAATTTTGAAGATATAAATAACACCCATCTTACTGATGCAAAAGTCTTGCACGAATATATTCTACAAAATCTTAACCCTAAAGAAATGAATTATATATTTTTAGATGAAATACAAAATGTAGAAAGTTATGAAAAAGTTGTTAATTCATTATTTCTAAAAGACAATATAGATTTATACATCACAGGCTCCAACGCATATATGCTAAGCGGTGAATTGGCAACATATCTAACAGGCAGATATATTGAACTTAAAATTTTGCCACTTTCATTTAGGGAATATGTAACCTGGCACAAGTCACAAGGATTTAATATTGACAACAATATATTGTTTGAGAATTATTTAAAGTCTTCTTTTCCATATACATTGTTTATAGATGATGACAGGCAAAAGCTAGACTACTTGCAAGGCATATACTCTACGGTATTACTTCAAGACATCGTAACAAGATTAAATATTCAAGACGTGAGAATACTCGAAAGATTGATCCAAACACTATTCAGTTCAATCGGTAGCCTAATCACAGTTAACAAAATTAAAAACACAATAGTCAGCAGTGGTTTGAATATCTCAAACGTTACTGTAGACCGATATGTAAAAGGAATACTGGAAAGTTTAATTATGTATGAAGCTAGAAGATATGATATACGTGGTCGCGGACTATTGGATACTCAAAGTAAATTTTATGCAGTAGATTTAGGCTTGAGAGGCCTCATTGTTCCTGACCATGTGGAAGATTTTGGACATATCATTGAGAACATAGTGTTTTTAGAACTTCTACGTAGAGGTAATTTTGTGTACGTGGGAAGAATAGATAGATATGAAGTGGATTTTGTAACTATTGATGTGGAAAAAAATATAAATTATTATCAAGTTTCACTTACTACTCTAGATGAAAATGTTCTGAATAGAGAACTTAGATCCTTGAAATCCATCAACGACTCTCACCCAAAATATCTCCTAACTCTAGATACTTATAACAAAGAAGCCAACTACGATGGAATACAAAAATTAAATATAATTGATTGGTTGTTGAAATAAAATAGCCTACAGTTTAGAATTTACAATTCCAAGCTCCAGGCTATCTACTAATTACTGATTATAATAATTGTTTCGCTGATGATACTTTTACTTCCAATACTCTACTTAAGAAAGGATATTTTTCTTTCATCATTTCATAATCACTGCCTTCTGTTAAAAACGCAGCGGCTCCTACAATCTCAAAACCTGTTCATTGATAATTGTTATTTCCCAATACATCTCTAGAACCTAGAGCCAATTTAATCGTATTGTTTTTTTCTATATCTGCCTCTGTGCTTTTCATACCTGCAGCTGGAATCAAAATCCTTTCGTCCTCAGTTACTTCTATAAAAGAATTCCATGTGCAAGTAACGTGAGCTTCTTCCTCAGTCCAAGATACAATCGAAACCACGCCTTCATGATCCAATACTTCGTAAAATTTTTCTGTCAGCATAATAATCTCCTTTGATTAATTTTCAATATATTGATACCCATTTTGTAAAAATTGAATATAAAAACCCCCCAAATCCTTGTCCGGATTTAGGGGATCAGTTCATTATCAATCACAGGTTTAATAGGTTTTATATTTACAACAATTTTTTCCCATAGCACAACAGCAAGATAGCTGTAAAATATTAATACTAAACTTTTAACTAAAAATCTACATCTTTTCCTTCGTAAATATATCTGAATAATTTTTCCATATTTGCAGGGTCTATGCTTCTTGGATTTGTTCCTGTGCAAGCATCACCTACTGCGTTTACTGAAATTTCAGCGATTTTTTCGTTGAACTCGTCTTCAATTATTCCAAAGTCTTTTAGATTTAATTTTATGTCAAATTTTGTGCTTAGTTCTTTTATTTTTTCTACTAATTCAGCTGTGATTTCTTCATCAGTTCCTTCTAGTCCGATGGATTTTCCGATTTCTCCGTATCTCTTTAAAGCAGTTGCATCAGCTTTATTGTATTGGATTACGTATGGAAGATACATTGCATTTGCGTAACCGTGAGTGATATGTCCTGTTGAGAAAATCGCTCCAGTTTTGTGTGCCATAGAGTGAACTATTCCTAAAAGTGCATTTGAGAATGCTTGTCCTGCTAGACATTGAGCATAGTGCATTTGCTCTCTGGATTCCATGCATCCGTTGTAAGATTTTTCTAGATATTCAAATACCATTTGGATAGCCTTAATCGCTAATGGGTCTGTGAATGGGCTGTTAGCTGTGGAAACATATGCTTCTACCGCGTGAGTAAGTGCGTCCATTCCTGTATTTGCAATTAGTGATTTTGGCATTGATGCTACTATTGCTGGATCTAGTATTGCAACGTCTGGAGTGATCTCAAAGTCAGCCAGTGGATATTTAATTCCTTTTGCGTAGTCTGTGAT
>JAAZCH010000001.1 GCA_012513395.1 Tissierellia bacterium | reverse complement strand
CCCATTTGTTTTGGGAATCAAGTTCTACGGTAAGTTGATTTCCATTTTCATCTAGTACAGGAGTCTTAACTCCATCAACCATTTTAAATAGACCAACCCTTAGAGAATTTAATGCCTTTCCATTCCATATAGTTTTTACAGGTATTTCAGTATTGCTAGGCACAAAGGTATTTATAACATTTAATGGATTATTATTGTCATAAGATACCTCATATCCCACAGGAACCTTGTTTTCTATTACAGAATATACATAATTTACTCCATTTGGATCCTTTTCATTGACTGACCAAGTGTATTCGTCCCCATCTAAATTTGTATCATTATTTACTATGGATAATCTATATTGGAATGGAGTATCGTATAACAAAGTCGCAGACTCTGTAGACCAGTCTCCACCTTCAACTTTAACCCGCTTAATACCCAAAAACTACATTTTTGTGTTTAAAAAATATATGATATAATAGCCTCATGAAAAAAGAATTCAATAATAAAGTAATGATAGCTATGAGCGGTGGAGTGGATTCCTCTGTTGCTGCAGTTCTTGTAGTAGATGCAGGATACGAAGTTGCAGGAGCTACTCTAAAACTATTCGATAATGAGGATATTGGCCTTGAAAAAACTAGGACTTGTTGTTCCATAGACGATGTGGAAGATGCCAAGAGCGTGGCATTTAAATTGGGATTTCATCACTACACATTTAATTTCAAAGCCGAATTTATAGACAAAGTAGTAAAAAAATTTGGGGACGTGTATAAGGAAGGAAAAACTCCAAATCCTTGCATCGATTGTAACCGATTTATAAAATTTGATAAGATGATAGAACGAGCAGTGACTCTGGGATACGACAGAATCGCAACGGGACATTATGCCCAAGTGGAATACGATGAGAATAAAGACAGATACCTTTTGAAAAAATCTTCGGATCTTCAAAAAGACCAAACCTACGTCCTCTATTCCCTAACCCAAGACCAGTTATCTAGGACTATGTTTCCCATGGAAGGAATTACCAAGGAAGAAGCAAGAAGAATTGCAGAAGAAAGGGATTTAATCGTGGCGAGAAAGCCCGATTCCCAAGATATATGCTTCGTCACCGATGGCGATTACGAAAGATTCCTTAGAGAAGAACTAGGAATAGTTACAAAGCCAGGAAATTTCATAGACAAAGATGGAAATATTTTAGGCAGACACGAAGGCTACACACACTACACAATCGGCCAAAGAAAGGGTCTGAAAATCGCCCTAGGAAAACCAGCCTACGTCGTAGGAATAAATCCAGCGACAAATGAAGTCACTCTAGGAGATAACGAAGATTTATTTACCATAGATATGATTGTGTCAGATTTGAATATGATTTATATAGAAAAATTGGAAGAACCCATGGAAGTGGAAATCAAAACAAGATACAGCCAAAAAGCTACAAAAGGTAAAATTACACCCATGGAAGATGGGAAAATTTACGCAGAATTCTACGAACCCATAAGAGCCGTAACCCCAGGACAAGCAGCAGTATTTTATATTGGGGATTATGTTGTGGGTGGAGGAACGATAGTTTAAATCAACGTACAATGTACAACGGACAACGTACAGTGGGGGCTACGCCTTTGTCAGACAGATTGGATATGTCATGCTGTAGGGGTCGTACTCTGTGCGACCCGGGAAAATTTGAGTTCCATCTCGAATTTCCCAAATGGCACCTTCTGTCAGTTAAAAGTTAATAGTTGACAGTTGACAGTTGGCTGCGCCTTTGCCTGATGGATTGATTCTGTCAGGCATTTTTGTTTTGTTTTAAATATTGATAACGACACGGGACGCGTGGGAACGCGTCCCCTACAATTGGCATATTGATGGCTTTGTGGATGCGTGGAAATGCATCCCTTGCATTTAATTTAATTTTTCTAAATAACTTGTGCCTTTTTCGGTTATGCCGTAGACCATTATTACTTCTTCGGTTTTGTCATCTGTGCTATTTTCGGGGAAGGTTTTCGCTATTATATAATCTTCATTCTTCAAAAATCTCAATGCTTCGTTCACTGCGTTTTCGTCGTATTCTTCTGTTGTGAAATTTACTACTGTTAGGGTTTTCTCAATGGAACTCATACTGATTTGCAATATTCGTTTTATTAATTTTTCATCTAGTTTCATTTCTTCACCACCTTTATTATTTATTACCCTAGATTTTTATTATCAATGAAAAAAAGAGACTGATTTTTCAATCAATCTCTTTTTGTTGTTTTTACCAATCTTCACCTGCTGATTCTGTGACTGTTGTTTCTACTTCATCAGCTGGTTGTTCTGGTACTAGTACTTCAGCTGGCTTTTCTACTACTGTCTCTTCAGCTACTGGTGCAGGTTGCACAGGTGCTGGTTCTGGAGCTGCTTTACCAGCTTCTTGATTTGCTATGTGAGCTTGTCTAGCTGCTTCTAACTCTGCATATAAACGTGTTCTTTCTGCTGGAGTTTGAACTTCATTTATTGCTGCACTTGCTGCATCAAAGTTTACTTGCGTTGGCGGATTATTTGCATAAGTCGCTATCGCCGCTTCTGCTGCTGCTATTTTTAATTCTTCCTCTGTTGGATCCGCCTTATAAGTCCATGTTCCTACGAATTGAACGTCTGCTGTTATTCCTGTTACACTTGCTGGATTATAGCCACCAAATGTCCATGTTCCTCCCTCTACATCTACTGTTGTAACTGTCGGAGCTTTTGGTGTTACATTTGTACCTTTTGTAGCTTTTGTTGCTGCTGGAAGTAAAGTTGTTACTTCTGTAGGAAGAGTTCCTTCTGCTGCTACGAAACTGTAAGTTACATTGTATCTTACTGCACATGGATCACATGGATTTTCTGGTTTACATGGATCTTCTGGCTTACATGGATCTGTTGGTTTACATGGATCTTCTGGTGCACATGGATCTCCGATTAGTTTCAATCCTGCGATTGCATCGTTGATTCTCTTAGTTGCTGCGTCGATAGTTCCTTGGTCTGGACAATAGTCATAATAGTATGGATATCTGTCACCATAGTATTTGTAATCGCCGTTCCAAATATCTCGCAGTTGTGATGTTGTAAATACGCCTGGATATTTGCTATTCATCGCTCTTTCAAATGATGAGTATGTGCTGTAATCCTTTGGATTTATTGTGTATCCGTAGTATCCATAGTAGTAATATCCGTCTTTGTAGTTATCATAGATGTTACGAAGCTCTGCGCTTGTAAATACGTTTGGATATTCCGCTCTCATCGCTCTTTCGAATGCTGAGAATGTAGAGTAATTATTTGGATTTACTCTATATCCATAATCGTATCCGTAATAACCGTACCAATAATCACTTTTGTAGTTTTTGTATTGGTCGTAAACGACTTCGCCGTCGGCTACTGCCTTTTTCAACACTTCTAAACTAGCTTGAGTGTATGTAGCAGTCTTAGGAAGTTCTACTTTACCTCTTTTGATTGCTGATGCCAAATTAGCAAGTTCTATTTCACAATCGTAATATCTATAGTAGTCTCTACCATAATACCAATCCCAGCTAGTTCCTGTACTTGGTTTTGAAGCTACTGGTGCTGTTGGTTTACTAGGTAGGCCTAGATTTATTACTGCTGCTCTAAGAATCTTAGCATATTCTGCACGGGTAAGTGTTTTGCCTGGATAGTAGTTTCCATCTGGCCATCCGTTAAGAACTTTTTTAACTACCAAAGCTCCAACTTCCCCTTTGTAGTTGATGTTAGCATAGTCTTTGAAAATTGTAGCTGCGTCTGCATAATTTGTAAGTCTGTATGCTCTTGCAATTATTCTAGCTGCATCGTCTCTTGATATTGCTTCGTTAGGTCTGAAGTTATTTCTAGAATCGTCGATGATTCCGTTGTAAACTCCTTTTGCTATTTCATCATAGTACCAATTTCCGGATCTTACGTCTGCATATCCGATAGTTGAGCTAGATGTCGAACCAATAAGTCTATTTACTCCTGTTACATACTCTGCTCTCGTAACTGTATCTTCTGGTCTGAATCTGCCGTCGCCGTCTCCTTTGAGATAGCCTTGTGCGGTAGCCCAGTCGATATCTCGCTCTGCCCAGTGGCCAGCTGTATCTAAATATGCTGCAAATGCCATATTAGCAGTTGCAAGCACCATTATCAGAGCTAATACCAATACAATAAGTTTGTTTCTTCTCATTCTTAATCCTCCTCTTCAAATTTTATTAATTTCGTTAAATTTTCATCTAACTATCATCATATTAATAATACCCACTAATTTAAAAGGAATTGTTACAATGTAATGACAAAAATATTAAATTTTAATAAAGAATTATTATGCCTTCTGCATAGGTACAGATGGCAGAGGACAGCGCTTCGCCATTATTGCAAATTTAATCTATCATCTAATCTTCCTACTTCGCTAGGCTTCTTCCTATCATCAAATTTTTTGCCAATGTGTTGTAGCTGTCTCTGGAAACTATTTCTTGTCCTGTGTTAAGTACTAATACGGTTTTATCTTCTATGGTTTTTATTCTTTCCACTGCTTTTACGTTGACATAGCCGTAAGCTCCATCACTTTTCCCTATGGGTTTTCTCACTCGTACTTTTATAAATACTTGGTCATCGAGAATAAGTGGTGCATTTTGGTGTATGCCAATTTTTTTAAATTTATTTTTTTGTGCTATGAAATCTATCGAATGCATAAAATAAAGTTCCTTTAAAAAACTTCTTATACTCTTTTTGTAAATTCTAATTTCCTTCATCGACGTAAAAACATATGTGGAATCGCCTGTCTCTGTGTATTTTGGAATTATTGCAACAATTCCTTCTTTAATTGAATTTATCATAATTTCCACCTCCGTAAAAAGTATTTTAACAGAACATTTGTTTGTTTTCAAGTGTAAAATGTTCCCCTACGGTCAGTTAATAGTTTACAATTAACAGTTGACAGTTGGCTGCGCCTTTGTCAAGCATGTTGAATATGTTTGACGTTATGATTGATTCAGGTTTATTGATTCGTCAGTGGGGCGCATGGGAATACGCCCCCTACGATTGGCGGATTGAATTTGTCGGTACAAAATGGTGAAGTAAGCTTTAAGCGGCATACAATAATGCCTAAAGATTTATACAATTTTTCCCAACATAAAACCTGCGTTTGGATTTTTACGTCCATACGCAGGTTCATTAGCTAAATTATAATTTTATACTATTACTAATATCTAGTTCTAAAATCCATCCAATTGATTTGGTATTGTTGGAGTTTGAGTATACGACACTCCGTCTATTACAAATTCCATAACAGCAGTCGTCGGCACTCTACTTTCTTTTAAAGGCATCGTCAGTGGAGACCAGTATTCTTCGTCAACTCTTTGATCCAAATAGATAGGCGATGATAATGTTTTATTTTCTAGTCCTAAAGTCTTAGCTGTTGCTGAATGTTCTGCAATTTTTTCTTCCCCGTCATAAAGAGAAATTGTTATTGCTTCAAAATCACTAGCTTTTAAATTATTAAATACTATGCTCAACGAATAATGTGCATTTTCCAAGCCTCCCCCATCTCTAAGAATCAATTGAGATATATGAGATTTTACAGTTATTGTGGAAGTAGCCTTAATAGTTTCGTCTTCAGCAGAAGTAGCTGTTATAGTTACTTCACCTGCTTGATGTCCAGTTACAACGCCATTTTCATCTACAGTAGCTTTTGTTTCGTCACTTGAGCTCCATATTACACCTTTAAATGCATTATCAGGAGTTACCGTAGCTGTAAGTTCTATAGTTTTACTTACGTAAACTTCACCAGTAT
>JAAZCH010000458.1 GCA_012513395.1 Tissierellia bacterium | reverse complement strand
CCCATAATGGGAAGGGTGAATTATGTTTTGATAGTGACAAATATTTCCTTCTGAGTGGAATGAATGAATTACCCTTCCTCAGCCTTAATTGACCAATTGTTTTCATTCTTCACGAGCAAATATTTCGTCTCCTTACCGGAGGAGTCGCGATAGACAAAGCTTTCTTTTGAATCGACAATCGCATCGCGCACCATATTCTTGAATGCCAGTGGTAATTTATCGGCCAAATTCGGTGGGATAACATAAATATCCGACATTTCAGCCAAAAGATTATTTTCTGAATCAAGAATTGAATGTCCGCCGGGAACATTCACGATACCATAATCGTCTCCCTCATATTTAAAACCATTGGCTTCTAACTCTAAAGCAATTTCAAGTTTTAGGCGAAAATCAAATTTGCTGATCGTTTCGTTGAAATTGGGATCATAAGCTTCAATAAATGCTAAGCTTGCCAAAGCAGCATCCTGTGCGACAGAAATTTGCGTAATTTTCTTGGTTTGAGAGACAACATACTTTTTTCCTGCGTATTCAAAAGTTTGAATATCCTTTTCAAGCACATCCTGGATTACAGAACGAAATTCGTCGGACATCAAGGCAGTTCCAACCGTAGTCACCTCATCTAAAAATACTTCAGCAACCGGAGTTAATCCATAGATACGATAGCCTTCATTGGTAAACTTTTCAAAATAATAATCCGAACCATCAACAAGAAACTCTTGATGATTTCTACTAATTGCAGCTAAAAAAGCATCCCGATAGTTTTGTCCGAATTCTACGCCTTCTTTCAAGGTGTAAATTAATTCCTTGCTAAGAAAGGCACTTGCCTGATAAGTTCCGCTTTGGGTAGTGTCATCAGGCACAACGGGAGTTTCAGTAGTATTAGCCGTGCAAGCAGCCAAGAGGCTAAGCATTAAAATAAATATTAGGGTCTTCTTCATAGTTTTCTAATTTCTTTTCCAATCTGATTTCACTATTTTATCAGAATTAGCTACCATTGGCGAATGACAATTGATGCCTGGAATGCAAGCTGAATTTTTTCCGGAAGTGATTAAGATCGCCACCTTGCCCAGCAAAGGTTTATGAAAAACTATCTCTTAAGAAAAGATAAGGTGCTTTCCTTTTGAGCGCTATCTGATGAGAGGGGAAAAAAGCTTCTCTCTGTCCATCAAAGTATTAATCTGGAAAACTCGGCTGTTGTTAGAAATAAAAAAACCGTCTCTTTCGAGACGGTTTTAGTCTATCTTAACCAAACCTCTGTCATAAACACAATTACCATCGCATAAACTCCTGCAAAGGCTAAGGCTATTGTAAGACCGGCCAGAAGCGCATAGGAAGTGTATCTTCTGGCTTCCGAACTTGTCATTCGTTCGCCATATAGTTTGACTTTCGCTTTACGTTCTTCTTCGCTTTGTCGTCTTTGGGCATCTCTCACACTTCTGTCATACCAAGGTGTGCCCTCGACGTTCATATTTGCGATTACGCGGTCATCGTCATCAAATTGCGTATTCTGAGTCCTCATCAATTAAAACTCCTTCGTTATTGAACAAGTGACATTTTACTACATGTCCTGGCTCAATTTCACGAGTTTGTGGAGGCACAGTTTTACAAACTTCCATTAAATAGGGGCAACGAGTGTGGAACTTGCAGCCCTTGGGTGGGTTTGCAGGTGAAGGAATGCTACCTTCCAAAATGATGCGATTCATCTTAAAGTTCGGATCAGGCACCGGAACGGCGCTCAACAAAGCTTTAGTATAAGGATGCGCAGGATTGGCAAACAATTTTTTCTTATCAGAATATTCGACTATATCGCCTAAATACATGACACCGACATAATCAGAAATATGCTGAACAACTGAAAGGTCATGCGAAATGAACAGATATGCAATGTCGTTCTTATCTTGCAACTCTTCGAGCAAGTTGATAATCTGCGCCTGAATGGAAACATCCAAAGCAGAAACAGGTTCATCACAAACAACGAATTCAGGGTTCAAAGCCAGAGACCGTGCAATACAGATGCGCTGCCGTTGGCCGCCGGAAAATTCGTGAGGGTAACGATCTTTATGATAAGGTTGCAAACCACAGTCGAGCATGACCTTATTCAAATGAGCTTCAAACTCAGACGAAGGAACAATATGATGTTCCTTAACCGCTTCACCGATGATTTCACTAATCGGCATTCGAGGTGAAAGACTCGAATAAGGATCCTGGAAAATCATTTGCAGTTTTGGTCTTATTGCACGCAAATCTCTGCTATTCAAGCTAAAAACGTCTTTGTTATCAAAAATTACTTGTCCGCTGGTGGCTTGATTTAAGCGTAACATTGTTTTTCCAACAGTCGTTTTACCGCTACCGGATTCACCGACCAAACCCATCGTCGTGCCACGCTTAACTTTGAAGCTGATGTCATCCACCGCTTTTACGTGGCCGACAACACGCTGCATAACGCCAGCTTTAATCGGAAAGTATTGCTTCAAGCGCTTTACTTCAACGACATTTTCTGGTTTTTCAGTAATTATTTCATTATTTGCCATAATT